>JBOHEL010000036.1:0-18368 GCA_050700995.1 Sciscionella sp.
GCTTCCCGCTGCGCCGCTTCCCGCTGCGCAGCGTTGCACGGATCGTGACGGCCCGGTAGCCAATGCCAGCGGTCCGTGGTCAGCGGTTGTCGAGTCGGTCGAGGATCGCGGCGAGGGTGTCCTGGATGGCGCCGAGCTGCTGTCGGTGCTCGTGCTGAACCTGCTGCATGGCGGCGAGCCCGGTCTGCATGCCTTCGACCTTCCCGCGCAGGCTTACCAGCGTGGTTGCCTGGTCCCGCTGGGCCTGCTGGAGCGCCTGCACGCGGGTGTGGATGTCGACCACGGTGTCCGCGATTGCGGTCACGTCCTGCTCCGCGCGCTCCCCGGGGCGAGCGAGATCGGGCTGACTCATGGCCAGCAGGCTACCGCCGTTGGGGCGTGCCGCGCTCCCACCAGTCGATGTTCTCACCGTCGGTGTCCATGCGGCCCAGCAGCGCCGCGACCAGCTCGGTGTGCGTGCCCCCGCCGCTGGCAAAGCAGAACTTCCACAACTCCCGCGCGGCGCGGTGGTAGTGGTGGATCGTCTCGTCCAACCTCGTAGGCGTCGACCTGCCCGGCCCGGTAGGCGGCCACGGCGCCGGCGACGTGCGCGACCAGCTCGCCCAACGCCGTCTCGTGGTAGGCGGCCACCCGCTCGCGTGCCGCCCTCCGCTCGGCCTTGCTGCCCACCGGGCCGACGCTACCGCTCGCACCGAGATCGAGGGGGCATTCGCCGCAGTTCAGCTCGCGATGCTGTCGCGTTTTCTTACTCCGTAACGATCAGGCGGTGTAGGCGGCGTTGCGGTCCAGGCTGTCGCGGGAATGCTCTGGCGACGTCAGATATCGCAACTGTCCGAATACCTCTCTTCAGCGGCGGGAACGGCGGCTGACTTCGGCGGCGTAGGCGGCCCAGTCACCGCTGCTGGCGCGTTGCCAGGCGACCGCGACGCTGATGTGGGTGCCGAGCATCTTGGCCAGGACGGCAGCAGGCAGGTCCGTGGCAAGTTGGAACAGGGCTGTGGATCGTGCTTGTCCGGGCTGCAGTCCGAGTTGGCGGAGTCGTTGGCCCAGTTGGTAGGAGCTGATAGGGCGGCGACCCGGTTTCCGCCACGAAGGCGATCGCCGTTTCACAAGCGGATCCGCCGAGCAGGGTTTGGGACTGGCGCGGTCGCGTAATGCTCCGTTTCCAGTCCCCGACCCTACTCAGGCCGGCGGGCGCAGTCCCGCAACGAGTAGCTCAACCATACGGCGGGCGTTGTAGCGAGAGTTACCCTCAGCGCCGACGCACAGATTGCCGATGCCGCGCATGAGTTCGTAGGCGTCAACGTCGGAGCGGATCTCGCCCGCGGCGGCGGCAGCCTCGAGCAGCTCAGTACAGACAGGCACGAGGCGGTCGAGAAAGTAGGCGTGCAGGATGCCGAAGCTGGCGTTGTCGGACTGCAGCACCGTAGCGAGTCCGTGCTTCGTGACCAGGAAATCGACGAAGGCGTTGATCCATCGTTCCAACGCGGCACGGGGCGTGCGGCCGCTTGCGAGCAGGGCAGGGCCCGCCTCAGCGCACGCCTCAATCTGGTGGTGGTAGACGGCGACGATCAGGTCCGCTCGCGTCGGGAAATGGCGATAGATCGTGCCCATCCCGACCCCTGCCTCAGCCGCGATGTCGCGCACCGGCGCATCCACGCCTGACGTGACGAAGATTGCGGCTGCGGCGTCGAGCAGTGCCTTCTCGTTGCGCCGGGCGTCGGCCCTTTTGCGCGGGGGTGCCTGTCCCTCGATGTCGGTCACCCGCGTCACTCGCTCCCATGTTGGTACTTGTCAAACGGAGCGATGCTCCGTATATTGGTGGAGCAAGGTTCCGTTTCCTACAATGCCAGACACGGCATCCACGGCCAAGTAGCTGCCGCCACCACGCTCCTCACCCGCACCGGAGGCACTCACTCATGCAGTACCGCACCTTGGGCCGCACAGGCGTACAGGTCAGCTCTCTCGCGCTCGGCGCGATGAACTTCGGCGAAATCGGACGCACCACCCAGGATGAGGCCACCGGCATTGTCGATGCCGCTATCGAGGCCGGAATCAACGTCATCGACACCGCCGACATGTACAGCGGCGGCGAGTCGGAAGTGATGGTCGGCAAAGCCATCGGCGGCCGTCGCGACGACATCGTGCTGGCGACCAAAGCCACCATGCCCATGGGGGACGAACACAACCATCAGGGCAGCTCGCGCCGCTGGCTGGTCACCGAGCTCGATAACAGCCTGCGCCGCCTCGGTGTCGACCACGTCGATCTCTACCAGATCCACCGGTGGGACCCGCACACCAGCGACGAGGAGACACTCTCGGCGCTGACCGACCTGCAGCGCTCCGGAAAGATTCGTTACTTCGGCTCCTCGACGTTCCCCGCGTACCGCATCGTCCAAGCCCAGTGGGCCGCCCGAGACCACCACCTGGGCCGTTATGTCACCGAACAGCCGAGCTACTCGATCCTGCAGCGCGGAATCGAGACCCACGTGCTGCCCGTGACCGAGCAGTACGGGCTCGGTGTGCTGGTGTGGAGCCCACTGGCCTCGGGCTGGCTCTCGGGTGCGATCCGCGCGGGCCAGGAAATCGGCACCGGCCGCGCAGCGTCGATGCCGCAACGCTTCGACACCACCATCCCGTCCAACCAGGCACGCCTTGACGCAGTCGAGCAGTTGGCCAAGGTCGCCGACCAGGCCGACTTGACGATGATCCAACTCGCGCTCGGCTTCGTGACCACGCACCCCGCAGTGACCAGCGCCATCATCGGCCCCCGCACCCTGGACCACCTGCATTCGCACCTAGCTGCCGCGGACACGGTGCTGCCCGCCGACGTACTCGACGCGATCGACGCGATCGTCGCTCCCGGCGTCGACCTGGCCGCGCACGAAAAGCACGACACTCCGCCCGCACTGCTCGACCCGGCGAAGCGGCGCCGCCGGGGGTGATACGCCACGGTTGTCGCGGCAGGGCACACGCCGAGAGCGTCGCGAGGGACCTGCTCACCCATGGGTGCGGTTGGTCGGGGCGCTCGTCGCGTTCAGCACCGCTACCGCAGCGGCTACGCGGCGGTCTCGGCTCGGGAGCGGGACCCCCTTTCCTGCCGTGACTGCACCCTCAGCTGGCGGCGGCGCCGAACCACGTGGGCAGCTGGCTGAGCAGATCTTGCTGGTCGTCCCCGACCCACGCCACGTGGCCGTCCGGCCGCAGTAGCGCGGCGGGCACGTCCAGTTCCTCGCTGACGTCGACGAAGTGGTCGACCCGATCCGCCCAGCCGGCCACCGAGAGCCGGCCGGTCGCATCGAGCAGTAGGCCGCGGCCGTAGTGCATCAACTCGTAGAGGCGGCCCTGCTTCAGCCCCACGTCCCGCAGCCGCCTGCCGAGCAGCTCATGCCCCTCGCCGAAGTCGTAGCGGACCCCGATCGCGGTGAGCTTCTCGATCAGGTATCGGCTCACCTCCTCGAAGTCCATCAGCTCCGACACCAGCCGGCGCACCGCCTGCGGGCCCGGCTCCGGGGAGAGCAGCTCGCTCTGCGCGCGGGTGTTGTCCAGCACGGCGGCGGCCACCGGGTGCCGTTCGGTGTGGTAGCTGTCCAGCAACCCCTCCGGCGCCCAGCCGCCGACCTCGGCGGCCAGTTTCCAGCCGAGGTTGAACGCGTCCTGGATGCCGAGGTTGAGGCCTTGCCCGCCCATCGGCGGGTGGATGTGCGCCGCGTCGCCTGCGAGCAGCACCCGGCCGAGAACGTAGCGCTGCGCCAGCCGGGTGGCGTCGCCGAAGCGGGACAGCCAGCGGGGTGAGTGCACGCCGAAGTCGGTGCCGGTGACTACCCGCAGCTGGTGCTTGACCTCCTCGAGAGTCGGCGGCGTGCGGTCCTCGGCCACGCCCTCGGCGGGCACGACGACGCGGTACACCCCTTCGCCCCCGAAGGGCCCGATGCCGAACCGCTTCTCGGTCTTGCGAACTTCGGCCATCACGGCGGCCAGTTCCTCCGGCGGCACGGCCACGTCCACCTCGCCCAGCAGCCACTCGCGCCTGGCGGGCTCCCCGGGGAAGCCGACGCCGAGCAGCTTGCGCACCGTGCTGCGGCCGCCATCGCAGCCGACGAGGTAGCGCGAGCGCAGCTGCGTGCCGTCGGCGAGCTCGGCGGTCACCCCATGGTCGTCCTGGCTGAGCCCGACCAGTTCGCAGCCACGCCGGACCTCGGCGCCAAGGGCGGTGGCGTGCTCGGTCAGTAGACGCTCAACGGTGGGCTGCGGGATACCGAGGATGTACGGATGTGCGGTGTCCAGCCGATTCGGCGCCGGCTTGGCGATGCCGGCGAAGAAACCGCCGAGCGGGTACTGCCGGCCGAGTGCGAGGAACCGCTCCAGCAGGCCGCGCTGGTCCATCACCTCGATGCTGCGCGCATGAAGCCCGAGCGAGCGGACGACCTTGGTCGGCTCTGCCTCCTTCTCCAGCACGAGCACCTGCACCCCGTGCAGCCGCAACTCGCTGGCCAGCATCATGCCGGTCGGTCCGCCGCCGGCAACGATCACGTCAATCATGAAAACCGCCCGTTCAACAAGGTTGCATTCGGCCAGTCGCTCCGCGCAGTCCGGCGGCGCACACTCGCGAGCACACGCACTTCGCGAATCCCTGATTTCCGCAGGTCCTGGCTTCGGCCCGAGATTCTGCGGCACGACCCTGGTCTTGCCGCAAGCCCCCCAGTGCGCTATATGTTGAAAGTGGCGGGGACTGGGCAACCTCCTTGCCTTAGCGTTTTGTCGTCCGCTGTGGACGGACAATCTCCTCCCGAGGCTCTCGGCGCAGCACCCCGGATTCCTTCAGGGCCGCGGCCAGGGCGTTCTCGGCCCGACGCCGAGGGCTAGCCGACCAGTCGCGAGGCCGTTGCGTGTCCGAACTTCAGCGACCCCGCCAGGCGCGGCCGGCCGCCCCAGCGTGCGGCGATGAGATCCAGCCGCGGGTTGATGTTCTTCACCGAAGCCGAGGTGGCTGAGCCCACGGCCTGAGCACTACTGGCTACCACTGTGCGGCCGGTGTCTGCGCTCGCACCCAACGCCGACTTCGCACGAGTCCAGACGACCGGTAGCGGCGCGGCTAGCCGATCCCTAGGCGCAGCTCCGCGCGAGCTCCGTCATAACAGGCATTATCACGGATAGCTATCTCTATTTTGTTACGCTGTAACGCGTTACGCGATATCAGATTCACGCCGCGTTACGCGAAACAGGTAGCATGGGTTCATGACCAACACGGAGGCAACCACCTGCGCGAACGCGTCGAGCGACCGCGCCGACGAGTGCGTGGCGAGCACCGGGGAGTGCGCACTAGACGGCTGCGACAACCCGCTACCGTCGCCCCCTGTCGCCCCGGACGGCAGACGCAAGGGCGGGCGACCGCCTGCCTACTGCTGCAAGGCGCACGCCGACGCGGCCTCGCGCGCCAGGCGCGGCGCCCAGACGTCGGCCATCACCGACCCGCTCGCGGAGGTGCGCCGCATTGTCGAGAGCTTCGACCCAGCCGCACGTTCACTGCTGCAAGCGTTGGCCGAAATCCAGCATCACTTCACGCAGGCGGAAGCAGGGGCGCTGGGCCGTGTGACGGCTGCGGACGCAGAAGCCACCGCCGCCCGCGACGAGGCAGGCGACGCCGAACGAGCGGCGCATCGCGCGGACGCAGCCCGCGCGAATGCGCTCGCCGCCGCCCGCGACGAGCGGCAGGCCAGGCAGGCGGCCGAGCGCACTGCCGAGCGTGCTGAGCGCCGGGCGGAGGAGATTCGCAAGCAAGGGTGGGAGCAGGTGGCCGAGCATGAGCGTGGCAGGGGAGCGGCCGAAACCGCGCAACTCATCGCACAGGCGGCGCGCGATGAGCTCGCCGCCGAGCTGCGGGTCGCTCGCGCGGACTACGGCGAGCTGCGGGACGTCCACCGGGCGCTGCAGCGACAGCTCGCAGACCGAGACGCCGACCTCGCCCGCGCCGGCGCCGAACACACGACTATCACAGGGGAGCTCGATACCTGCCGCGAGCGCATGGCCGAGATGGAACGCGATCGCGACGCGGCGCGCGAGGAACTGCGCGACGTTCGAATGGAGCTACGCAGCGTACGTCAGGAGCAGCGTTCCGTGCGCGACGCTATGGAGCAGGCTCGCGGCCAACTCGGTACCGAGCACATCGCGCGGCGGCTGGCCGAGGCCCGCGCCACCGCGTCGGAGCAAAACCTTGCTGCGGTGCGCGGCGAAGTGGCTGCGGCGAACGACAGGTTCGATCGGCTGCTCGCAGACCGCGACCGCGACCGCGCACCGGACAACGCCGACGAGGACCCTGCGACTGGGGATTACCAGGACAATGGGTCGGGATCGTCGTCGTAGTTCATCGAGATGCACCGGCGATACTTCGGGAAGCAACCGACCAGTGCACGACTTCAGAAGCAAGGCTGACTTGTACCGGCGCCGTAGCGCAGCCCGTGACCGAATCTACGATCGTCCCGCCCGGCACGGACGTCTGCACACCCGACCAGGCCTACTTGGGGTGCTAGTAACGGTGCTGTCACCAGCTGCAATGAGGTGGAGGAGTTTGCGTGTGGAAGCGGGTCGAATCAGCCGTCGCGGTTGCCAAGGCGAGCGACCGCTCGGTAGATGGTCGATCGGGTGACTGAGAACAGTTCCTCGAACTCGCTGATGGTGCGCCCGTCAGCGCGGTAGAGCTCGACCAAGTGGGGGTCTGAGATCGGGAGATCCACGCTATCAGCCCCAGGCGGGTGCGAGCTGTTCCACCCTGTATGCGGCTCGGCTCACGTTGCCGTGGTGATCGGCGAGCTCGACACGCCATGCCTCCGCAAACTGGTTCACGTCGGGGATCATCGGGATGGTCCCACTCATGAGCAGGGTTCCGGGACGTGCCAGGTTCGCCTCCGTCAGGGCGTCGAGCCAGTAGGCGGGAGAGAGCAGCTGGGCCGGTGAACCGTCCTGGATCGGCTCTTCGCGGCCCTGGTTGGTGACCCATGCCCTGAGAGTGAAGTTGTCGAAGTCGTCCTTGATGTCGTCCCATCGCCAGGCGAGAATGCCGAGAAAGTCGGGGGCGGACTGCTTGCTCCAGGCAACTCCGTGCCTCTCCAAGTCTCGGTCGGTGTGGTCGCAGGCTCCGACGATGTACACGTCGCTGGGGTCGTCGGCGATGATCAGGGCCCATTCGGCCTCACCCGAGGTCTGGTTGTGAGGCACCTGCGTGGAATCCCCTTGACTGAGGAGGAAGTTGGACAGGGGATACAGCGACGGAACCCTCGAGGGGGCGGGCACACCGAGCTTGGCGAGTTCGTCCACGTGGTGCTGCACCTCGGCCTGGTCTCGACCGGCGTAGCCACCGTTGAACACCCAGTTCACGTCCACTCGACGCTCGCCTGCGTCAACAACCTGCAGAACCATCTGCGACATCATGTACTCCTTCATGGTCGATGAGGCCGGAAAAAAAATCAGGGCAACTCCTTGCGTACACGTATTGTATACAGTAAGTATGGACTTTGCCAGATCCACTGAACGAGAGGGCGTCATGGAGACCACCACCGAATCTCCGCAGGGGCAGCGTCGAACGCTGCGTCGGGCATTCACTGCGAGCCTGATGGGCACGTCGCTCGAGTGGTACGACTTCGCTCTCTACGGTGCGGCAGCTGCCGTGGTGTTCTCGCAGCTGTTCTTCCCGGACGACGACCCCGCGATGGCCACCATCAAGGCGTTCCTGACGTATGCGGCGGGGTACATCTCTCGCCCGATCGGCGGGGTGGTCTTCGGCAGGCTTGGGGACCGGGTCGGGCGCAAGAAAGTCCTGCTCTGGACGCTGCTGCTGATCGGTGGTGCCACGGTCTGTATAGGTCTGCTGCCTACCTACGGGACGGTAGGGCTGTGGGCGCCGATCCTGCTGGTCGCTCTGCGTTTCCTGCAGGGCATCGGTGTAGGCGGGGAGTGGGGTGGTGCTGTCCTGCTCAGCAGCGAGTTCGGCGAACCGAAGGAGCGCGGTTTCTGGGCATCGGCTGCCCAGATCGGCGTCCCGCTCGGAAGCGTCCTGGCCAACCTGGTGCTCCTGATTCTCAGTGCCGCCCTGTCGAAGTCGGCGTTCCTGTCGTGGGGATGGCGGGTGGCGTTCATCCTCGCGTCGGTGATTGTCGCCTTCGGCATCTGGCTGCGTCTGCGGCTGGAGGAGACCCCGGTGTTCAAGCGCCTTGCTGATCGCGACGAGACCTCGAAGGCACCCGTGTCCGAGGTCCTACGCACGCAGGGACGTGCGCTGACCGGTGCCGTGCTGAGCCGAGTTGGCCCGGATGTTGCGTATGCGTTCTTTGCGGTCTTCGTCCTGGTGTGGCTGAAGAGCGGACCCCATCCGCTGAGCTCCAGCGAGGCGCTGACCTGCACGATGATCGGCGGTGCATTCCAGATCGTCACAATGCCCGTCGCGGGGTGGTTGTCCGACCGTGTCGACCGTCGGGCGCTGTATGCGGCCGGGGCCGTGGGCGCCGCGGTGTGGATGTATGTATTCATTGCGATCACTCAGACGCGGTCGTTCGCGGTCGGGCTGGCCGGGGTCATCATCGGCCTGTTCTTTCACTCGATCATGTATGCCCCGCAGGCCGCACACGTGGCAGAGCAATTCCACGCTCGTCTGCGATACACCGGGTCGTCACTGGCCTACACGATCGCCGGCATCATCGGCGGCGGGTTCGCACCGTCGGCCTTCGCCTGGCTCAACACCAAGAACGGCAACGGCTATCTGATCTGTGGGTATGTGACCCTATCCGTGGTCATCACCCTGATCGGCCTGGCCATGGGTCGGCGGGTCATCGACGACGTCGACGAGGACGTGATTGATGTGCCTACCGCCGCATCTCACGCCTGATCCAGCAGGCTCCGATGAGTTGCCTGAAGGTGCGCCGTGACCGCATCCAATGCGGTGGCTTCGTCCCTGGAAGCGAGGGCATCCACGATCGCCTGGTGCTCGCGGATCACCTCCACGCGTCGCCTCGGGTAGCGCTGAATGGCGGCGACGCCGATGTGCAGGTGCCGCATTCTCGCGATCTCATACATGCGCTGGACCATCTGGTTGTCCGTGGCCGTGATCATGGCCATGTGGAACTCGCTGTCGATCGAGATGAACTCCCGGTCGGTGCCCTCCCGGCCCTGCAGATCATGCTTCTGGCGGTCGATACACGCTTGCATCGCTGCCACCGGGGCCGCGCCACCGGCCAGGACCATGCGCGTCGCCCAGGTCTCCAAGGCCTCGCGGGCTCCGAGCACCTCCCGAATCACTGTCGGCGATGGTGGAGCCACAAAGGCGCCTCGCCGCGGCACGAGTTGCACCAGATCCTCCCCGGCCAGCATCAGCATCGCCTCGCGGACGGGCGTGCGGCTGACCCCCGCCTCCTCCGCGATCGATGCCTCACTGAGAAACGTGCCGGCAAGACTGGGGTCCTGCAGCAGCTGGCCACGAAGGTACTGGTACGCGCGTTCCCGCCCGGATTCCTGCATACAATGAGTATACGAGTATTTACCGAGGAGTACACATGAGAATCGCCGTCGCCCAACTCAGTGCGTCATCTGACCCTATGGCCAATCTCCATGAAGTCGGGCGCCAGGTCAAGGATGCAGCGGCCGCGGGTGCAAGCCTGGCTGTGCTACCCGAGGCGACCATGTGCCGGTTCGGCACGGATCTTGCATCCGTCGCCGAGCCACTGGTCGGCCCCTTCGCCACCGGCGTGCGACAGATCGCTGAACAGCATCGGGTCACGGTGATCGCGGGCATGTTCACCCCGGCTGACCAAGGGCGTGTGCACAACACCCTTCTTATCACGGGCCCAGAGGGAGAACACTCCTACAACAAGATCCACCTGTATGACGCGTACGGCTCCCGTGAGTCCGATACCGTTGCGCCAGGCCAGGAGCTCGTTACCTTCGAACTCGAGGGAGTGACCATCGGCGTGGCCACATGCTACGACCTTCGGTTCGCCGACCAGTTCTCCGCACTCGGTCGTGTCGGAGCGGAGCTCGTAGCCGTATCGGCATCATGGGGTGAGGGTCCTGGCAAGGCCGAGCAGTGGGAGCTGCTGGTCCGAGCCCGCGCACTGGACTCCCAGGCATGGGTCCTCGCCTGCGACCAGGCGTGGAACCCGCCGGAAGGCAGTGATCCACTGGGCCTCGGTAACAGCATGATCGTCGACCCATTCGGCCACATTCGGGACCAACTCGGACACGAACCCGACCTGCTGATCAGCGACATCGACCCCGCAGTGTCGCGACGGGCGCGACACCGGATCCCGCTTGGAGCACATTGACTGGCATTCAGCGTACTGACGTCGGAGCGAGCTACGCTTGTAAATTATCTCGGTATGTGAGCCAGACGCGAACAATTTGAAAAACGACACCCCTGCGGTGGCGACAGATGTCTCGTAAATCTACAGGCTCTTGAGAACGGTCAGTGGCGTTAGTGGGCCGATGCGGGACGGAGTGATCGCTATCCAGCGTTTTCGATCCGCCGTTTGCCGCGTTCTTCAGTGAGCGCGACGAGGGTGGCGTCAGCGAGGTTCATCGGGCGCTCGGCGTACTTAGCCATCAGGGCGGCGCTGCGGCCGCGCGGGGAGCTCCGCGATTTCGAGGCGTCGGCTGAGCAGCAACTTCCATAGGGCTAGCTGGCCGGCTTCTTCACCGGTTCGCCCCAGTAGGTACATGGCCTCGGTGAAGGCCGGCCATGTGGTCAGTAGCGGCACCGTCGCCAGCTCGGGATCCAGTCGAATGGTCTTCACGCACCAGGGCGTATCACGTTGAGCGAGGGTCGTGATACATCTGAGTGGCAGATGCCGTTCCTCTCACGAGTCACCGTATTGACGCGTCGCTGCCGGAGGTTGTGGCTCGTGTGGGCTAGTTCGGTCGAGCCAATCGCTGAGAGATGCGGCGACCAACTCGGGTCGTTCATGCATGAGCGCGTGTCCGGCGTCTTCGATGACTGTCAGGGTGGAGTGCGGGTAGCTCGCGAAAAGGTCGATGGCGTCTGCGCATCCGACGACGGAGTCGCGTCGGCCTGCCATGATCAGTGTTGGCGATGTGAAAGTCGGTGACTCAACGTCTACGCGCCATCCGGAGAAGATGCGCCGTAGCGCATCCTCGTCGACGAGCGTCGTGCCGGGCACAACGTGGTCGCGGTAGCGGCGAGCCGTGGCTGGGGTGCGCACGACGAAGTACTCATCGAATCCGGCGCGTTGCGCTGGTTCGAGTTCGTCGTACGCGGCAGGGTCGTGGCGAACCACCTTGTGTTTCGGCACGCGTCGTGATCGCTCGGTTATGGGGCATAGCAACGCCAGGCCGAGGATCACATCTGGTCGTTGTGCGGCGAGGCCACGAGCCAGGTAGGCGCCGTAAGAATGACCGAGCAGCAGCGCTGGTCCATCGACGACGTGGTCGATGAGATCGGCGAGCAGCGCCACCACGTCGTCGTTGCAGCTCAGGCTGCCGGTCGTCGAGCGGCCCATGCCGGGCAGGTCCGGGTAGATTCGCCGGTACCCGGTGCTGGGAACAACGGCTTCGACCGCCGCCTCGATCTCGCGATGATCAACACCTGATCCGTGCAGGGCGACGAGCGGCATACCAGCACCGTGCTCGACGAAATGGACCGTGACGTCGTTGATCGTGCGCTGCACTTTCGCTCCGTTCTTGTGCTGTTGGTCGGGCCCGGATCGGGCGACGATCTTCGTCGGCGTCGCGCGCACGACGAACATGGCGTTCTTCGCGTTGCTAGCGGCGGCGGGCGGTCACAAGCCAGGCACATGAGTCGAACCACACGCCGTCGTCGTCGCGGGCGTCGAGGATGGTTCGCAGCCGGCTGAGTGCGCGATCGGCCGACGCGTCGTCCAGGTCGCGAAGCAGCTCGCTCGTCATTCGCAGCGAACGAATGGCGTGCAGTGCGCTCGCGGCGTCAGCACCGTAGTAGACCGGCTCGCGTACCTCGACCAGCTGCACGTCGATGAAGCCGGCGCCGGTCAGGATGGCGTGCACTTTCTCCCGGTCAGCCAGGGAGAAGGCGGTGTCTCCAGCCGGGGTCGATGGCGCACACCGCTCGTCGGTCAGCGCCTGTCGCACGGCGGCGTGCCACTCTTGGCGGCCGCTGTCCTGCCAGACCAGCTGGGCGAATCTCGCCCCCGGGCGCAGCGCCCTCGCGATGTTGGCGAACGCGGCGCTCGGATCGGCGAAGAACATCGTGCCGAAGCGACTGAGGCCGATCGTGAAGCGCTCCGCCGGAAGCGGATGGACCTGCGCGTCGCCAAGCTCAAACCTTGCATTGGCGAGCCCTTGCAGGTTCGTCAGGCGACGTGCCCGCGTCAGCATCGACGCTGAGATGTCGATGCCGAGCGCGTCGCCGCCGGACGCGGCACGCGCTGCCGCCCTGATGGTCTGTCCGGTTCCGCAGCCGATGTCGAGGACACGGGTGTCCAGATCGATGTCGATCGCCTCCAGTAGTCGGGTGTGGTAGCGACGAAGCTCGGAGTCGTAGTCGAACATGTCACTCGCCCGCGCACGCCGGGCCGTCCCGGAGTACGCCTAGCACCGTGTCCAGTGCGACGCCGGGTTCGAACTCCGGAAGCCACCAGGTGGCGCCCGCCGAAGCGAAGGCAAGTGGGTCGACACCGACCGGCAGGCCGACAGCGAAGTCGTAGGCCGTCGTGTCCTGCTGGCGAAGCTTGGTGATGGTTGCGACGACTTCGGCGAGCTGGTCCGGGTGGTCGAGGTTCGCCGGAAAGAAGCCGTCGAGCCTTGCGGCCCGGCGCATTGGCTTGACGTTGCCGGGCAAGCCGGCGGCCCACACTGGAACGTTGGACCGTTGGGCCGGCTGTGGCAGGAACTGAATGCCGTCGACCGTGTAATGCCGCCCGCGGTGTCGGACTGGCTCGCCGGACCAAGCGGAGGTCAGGATATCGAGGGCCTCGTCGAGCATTTCTCCCCGGCTCCGGTCATCGACCTGCTCGCCGGTCTTGGACAGCTCGCGAGCGGATCGGTCGCTGCCGATACCGACCCCGAGCGTGAGCCGGCCCTTGCCGAGCCGGTCCAGCGTCGCGGTCTCCCGCGCCAGCTTGGCTGGGCGGCGGCGCGGAAGTGGCGTGACCATCGGCCCGAACCGCACGTGTTCGGTCGCGACCGCGATCGTCGCCAAGGTCAGCCACGGATCGGCGACGTTGCAGACCGGGGCTGGCCAGCACAGCTGGTCCCACACGAAGACGCCGTCCCAACCGGTCGCCTCCGCCTCGGCGGCCACGCGCGCAACGACCAGCGGGTCGGCGAGGTCGTCGAACAACGGCAACCACAGTGCCGAGCGAAGACGTGTCACCCGCCCACTCCCTCGGAACGGCGCATCGGAGCCCGCGACAAACGGGACGGAACGAGCCCGCCAGCTCGACTCACCACGTGACAGCTCGTCGGCGCGCGCGTCAGGCTCGATTGCCGCGCGGGAACCCGCCAGCGGGCCGCGACCTTGGAGTGGGCTCATGCCAGTCAAGCTAGGCCGACGGATACATTTAGAAAAGCGATAATCGTCGATCTTTTTGATCGCAGTCAGCTATCATAATGCGGATGCGCGGCATAGAGCTCCGGCACCTGGCAACGCTGGCCGCGATCGCCGATGAGCAGAGCTTCGGGCGCGCGGCGGCCCGGCTCGGCTACACCCAATCAACCGTGAGTCAGCACATCGCCGCGCTCGAGCGGGCCGTCGGCGGGGCCGTGTTCGACCGACCGCGCGGTCCGAGACCGGCCCGGATCACACCGCTTGGCTGCGTGGTCCTGAGCCACGGACGCGACCTGCTCGCCGACGCGCAACGGCTCGCCGAAACGGTCGACCGGTTCAAGGCGGGCGATGGCCGCGTCGACATCGGCACGTTCCAGAGCGTGTCCACCGTGATCCTCCCGTCAGTGGTGCGCAAGCTGCGTGACGAGCGTCCCAACTGCGACATCAGGCTGTCCGAGGAAGAATCCGAGGAGCCCAGGATCGGCGATCTCGACCTGCTGTTCTACGACGGTCGAATCGGCGGCGAGGTCGAGCACCGCAAGCTCTTGGATGATCCGTACCTCCTGGTGGCCAGACCAGGAGACTTCGCCAACGGCCCGGCCCTGGTGCGCGATCTCGACGGCGCGCCATTGGTGGCCTGGCCGGCGACCTGTGACCAGCCCAGGCTGGAGCAGGCACTCATCGACTGCGGCGCCCGGCCCCAAATCGTGTTCCGCACCGCGGGAAACGAGACAATCCTGTCGATGGTCCGGGCGGGCATGGGAGTCGCGGTATTACCGTGGCTCGCCGTCCACGGCGCCGATGTCTGGTCCGACGACCGGCTGCGCGTCCACGAGTTGCGAGCACCGCCAGCACGCGAGATCTATCTGCATTGGCCCGGCGGACGCACCCAATCACCGCTCGCGATCCGGACGATCGAGATCGCCGTCGAAGTCGCAGACGAGCTATCGACACAGCAATGACCGGTGATGCCCGAGGCCTGCGCCAAGCCGCAGCGACGCGCCCGCACGAAATCCGTGGCCCTCGGCGGACCTGCCCTGACAGGGCCACGGCACCGCTTAGCTTAGGGGTGGACCGGAGTGCATGCCAGCCGTCGACGGTGCCCGGAAAGCGATCCCCGGTGAGACGGCGCCGCTGGCCATGGAAATGGTCGGGGTTGGTCGTCTGGTGTGCGCAGGGGGCGGTAGCCGTTGGCGTCGAGGCCGGCGAGTTCGCCGTCGATGTCGACGGTGTGGGTGCCGTAGAGGTGTACGTTTTCGTGGTGGGTGGGCCAGATGTGGACCAGCACCTCGTTGTCGCCCGGGCGGCCAGTGTCGCGGAGCGCGGCCACGGCCAGGCCATGGTATTCGGTCATCCAGCACACGATCGCGTTGGTCGCGATCGTCAGGCACCACATCTGCTCGGACTGCTGCTCGCGGTGTCGACGCCGCAGGGTGGCTTACTCCTTGATCGCGCTGGTGAGCGCGTTCTGTTGCTTCTTCGAGGAGCACAGTTCGCCGACCACAAGGGCGGGGATGCGGGAGCCGTCCGAAACTCGTGTCCCAAACTCTCTTGGGCCTACCGCATCGCCGGGGGTTTGCGGCACGCTGCCAAACCATGACAGGTCACCTCTACGGCTACACCCGCATCAGCAACCGCGAGCAGAACCTCGATGCCCAACTCGACGCGCTGCATGCCGAACGCGTTGTGCCGGTACGGCCTGCACGGGGCCGCGGACCAGCCCTTCGACGCGCTCTCGGGCGACCAGCAGGCTCGGTTGCAGGTGCTGCTGCTCGAGCTCGACGACTCGACGTTGCTGCTACTGGACGAGCCGACCGGCATCCTCGACCTCGTCTCGGCCGAGGCGCTGCACAGCGGGCTCGAACGCTACGAGGGCACGGTGCTGTCCGTCACGGGGTACGGACAGATTTGGAACGAGATCCGGCGTTTGTGAGCGTTCGCGCTGGCCAGCGGGGGCGGGGACGTCCGAGCCGGCGGGTGGTGGACGCGGCTACTAGGCGCATGGGTGAGATCGCCGAGTAGGCCGTGATGACCGGCTGCGGATCCTGCTGACCGAGTCGGGGGAAGAACCAGGACGGATTGAACGGTAGGCCGGATCAGCGCGAGGCGTTGTGGCGGTCCAAGGCGCGGGAGACGGTGAACACCTCGCCCGCGGCCGCCGGAGAGGGTGTCGACACGCTCGACGCGGCGGCACCGCGGGTGCCGCGCGGCGTGGCCGAGCAGCCCACCAGCGCGGCACCCAAACCTGCCAGGGAGCCAGTCAACAGGTTCCGACGCGGAATCGTCATGGCCGTACTCCCAGAGCCTCGCGGTGGTGATGTTGGGCGCGCTCGCTCATCTCGGTGTTCTGGAACGCGGCGCACTGCCACCGCCCGTCTCGGCGCACGAGGGTCAACGTCTGGTACTTGTCGTATGCGCGGGCTTCGCCCGTGCCGATGCCGCCGATCGTGAGGACCGAGGCCACGTTGTCGTCGAGCATCGTGACCGCCACTGGATGGATGATCATTTTCGTGCCCCGCTGCCACTTGGTCAGTACGTCGACGTGGGTGGACTCGATCTGCTCACGGCCCAGGAGTGCCTCGCCCAGGAAGATGACGTAGGTCGCTTCCTCGGTGAACTCTCGTGCGTAGGCGGCCGCGTCTGCGGTGTTCCAGGCTTGCGTGATGCGGGCGAGGAAACCCTCGACGGTGTCCTCGCCGGTCTCCGATGTGCTGGTCATGGTCGGTTCTTTCTTTCTGTGTTCTTGGTCACGGTTCGACGGGTTGGCTGGCCCGGTGTGGTCGTGCCCGACCCGCTACCACGTCAAGCCGACGTGCGCCTGAAACGGTCTTGATCGGCGGCGCGCCGCGGACCGCTCACGAGTTGTTCGCGCTGTTACCGGTCAGTGGGGGGCTGCCGCCGCCGTGCAGGTGTAGTCGTGTGCTGGGCGTTTGCCGGTGGTCAGGAAGGAGGTCACGGCATGGTTCGCGCACTCGTTCGGGTTTTCCAGATAGACGCCGTGGCCACCCTGATCGACCGTGACCATGCGGGCGCGGTCGCCGAATGCCCGCCGCAGCTGCCGGGCGCCGGAAAGCGGTGTTGCCGGGTCGCGGAGGTTCTGCACCATGAGCACGTTCGAGGGGCCTCGGTGACCGATGTGTACCGGTGGCTCGATCGGTTTCGGCCAGAACGCGCAGGGCTGGATGTTGGCCCCCGCCGCACCGAACATCGGGTGCCGGACCCGCTCGATGGCAACGTGGCGCTGGTAGGTTTGCACCGACCTGGGCCAGCCCGCGTTACTGCAGATCATGTAGTAGCGGCCGGAGATCAGGTTGTCCGCCTTCGCGGCCGCGTCGCCGCCGCCGGTGGGCAGGGGCGGCGGTTCCTGGCCCTTGTCGAGCGCGCGCCATATCTTGGCGAGCGTGGGCATCTGGTGGTAGCTGTAGAGCTGGGTGTAGGTGATCAGCCGGAACATGGTGCCGGTGTAGCGCACGTCGGCTCCCTGGATCGGGTGCTTGTCCAGCCGCGCGGCCAGCTCGAAGTACTTCGCCCTCACCTGCGCTGGTGTGTGGCCCAGGCCGTATTCGCGGTCGTTGGCGGCGGCGTAGGTCGCGAAGTCGGGGAACCGGTCGGCGAAGCCCTGCGCGAACCGGATGTCGTTCTGGTAGTCCCAGCCGTCTGGGCCCAGATTGCTGTCGAGCACGATCCGGTCGCTGCGCTGCGGGAACAGCGTCGTGTACACAGCGCCGAGGTAGGTACCCCAGGAGGCGCCGTAGTAGGAGATCCTGGGTTCGCCCAGTGCGATGCGGATCTGGTCCATGTCGCGCGCGACGTTGGCGGCGTTGACGTAGGGCAGCATCCACGCCGTCTTCGACGTGGCGCACTGCTTGGCGATCTGTTTCGTGTCCTTGGCGTGCTGGGCGACGTCGGCCACATTGTGCGCGTACGGCGGGACGTTGCCGTAGCGCTGCTGTTCGGCGGTCAGGTCACAGGTCACCGGCGTGCTGTGGCCGATGCCGCGCGGGTCGAACCCGATCAGGTCGTAATCCTCCCGGACGTTCTTGGGCAGACCGATCAGCGGGTTTGTGAGCATCGCGGGATAGTTCAGTCCCGGCGCGGGACCGCCGGGGTTGACCAGCAGCACGCCGCGGCGCTTCGACGGGGTGGTGCTCGGCAGCCGCGAGATCGCGAGGTCGATCTTTCGCCCGTTCGGGTGCCGGTAGTCCAGCGGCACTTTGAGCGTCGCGCACTGCAGGGTGGGCGGCAGCGGGAAGATCGGCGTTCCGAGGTCCGGCGGGCACTTCCTCCAATGCACGGTGCTCGCCGTCGTCGACCGTGACGTTTTCTTGGCGGTGCTCGCCGTTGCCGCCTGCGACATGCCCACTGTCGTGGCCGCGGTCAACGTCGAGACGGCAAGCGCAAGGGCCAGGGTTTTCCGCATCAGGATTCCCTCCGCGCCGTCATTCGGGACGCGCGTCGGCGTCGAGGTTGGGTGCGGAGAGCAGGGCCTGCCGGATTTCGCGGACGATGCCGATGCTGTTCACGAGCCGGCTGCCGAGCACTCCTCCTGGAGTGATCCGGACGTCCGTGCGGCCGGATCGGGGAGTGATCGTGACCTGGGCGCGCGCCATCGCCCCGGCGCTGACCATGATCATCCCCGGTGCGCTCGGTCGCGGCTTGCGCAGCGGGGATTTGTGGATCTGCATGCCGGGCGTTACGTCGTAGCGAGAGTCGAGGCCGTCGCGTAGCGCCTCGACGACCTCCTGGCTCGTGACGTCGCTGGGAATCGTCATGGTCGACATTCTTCGTTTCCTTCCTACTGTGGGTGTCTGTTCGGGGTGTGCGGTCTACCGGTGCGGCTGCC
>JBOHEL010000037.1:0-18356 GCA_050700995.1 Sciscionella sp.
GCGGTCGCGCTGGCCTGCGGTATGCATCCACTCGCCGACGGCAGCGATATGGGCGGCTCGCTGCGAAACCCGGCTTCCTTCTGCAACGTGGTTGGCCTGCGGCCGTCGCCTGGCCGGGTGCCAACATGGCCGCAAGCACTGCCGTGGGCCACGATGGGGGTGCAGGGTCCGATGGCGCGCACCGTGGCCGACGTCGGGCTTTTGCTGTCGGTGATAGCGGGTGCCGACCCACGTTGCCCGACGTCACTGGCGGAGTCGCCGCACCGGTTCGCCGCCGTGCCGGACGGCGACCTCCCGGGCTGGCGGGTGGCATGGTCACCCGATCTGGGTGGGCGGCTGCCGGTCGATCCTGCGGTCACGGCTGTGCTGGAACCGGCCGTGAAGGTGTACGCCGATCTCGGTTGCACAGTCGAGCTGGACTGCCCCGACCTCTCCGGCGCCGATGAAGTGTTCCGCACCCTGCGGGCATGGCAGTTCCTGCATGCTTACGGCCCGCTGCTGGATTCCCATCCAGGTCAGCTCAAACCCGCCCTTGTGGACAATATCGAGCAGGGCAGGGGGCTGTCCGGGGAAGACATCGCGCGAGCGGAGGCAGTGCACGGTGAGCTGTTCCACCGGGTGCGGGAGTTCTTCGGCCGTTACGACGTTCTGCTGCTGCCGGTCAGCCAGGTGCCGCCGTTCGATATCGAGCTGGAGTACCCCACGGAGATCGCGGGCGAACCGATGCCCGGTTACCTGGACTGGATGCGTTCGGCGTACTTCATCTCGGCCACGGGGTGCCCGGCACTGTCGGTGCCTGCGGGCTTCACGTCGGCGGGCTTGCCCGTCGGACTGCAGGTGGTCGGCCCGCACCGTTGCGAGCATATGGTGCTGCGTGCGGGACATGCTTTCGAGCAGGCCACGGGCCACTACCTCAGGCGCCCCGCGATCGCCTGAGGTCTGGGTGTCTTCAAGACCCCTCAACCTCGACTGATCACGCCGGCGCGATAACCTGCAAGCCTCTGAGATCGTCGATCAACTCCTGTACCGGATGATCGAGAGCGACCCGATGAAGGCTCGCGAACCCACCTTTCACGGCGGCCCTGCGTACCCGCAGGGAATCACGGGGACACTGCTGCGGCGATATCAGCAGTGCCGCGCGACCTCACCGTGATCGGTGATCTCAATGCTCTCTCCCGCACGAACATCCCGGAGGATCGCGCTGCTGTTGTTTCGCAACTCCTGGTGTGGGATCGTCCGCATGCCAGCCCCCCCCGGGTTGGCGTAGCAGTCGTAGCACAACTGAGGTTGCGGGGTCTTGAAGACACCCAGACCCCGCAACCGAGGCCGAACCTCAGAACTGCACGCCCCTGGTGAGGGCGCCGTCGGAGAGCAGGTTCGCGCCGGTGATGAAGCTGGCGGCCGGGCTGGCGAGGAATACCGCTGCCCGCGCGATCTCCTCCGGCCTCGCCATCCGACCCGTGGGGTTGAGATCCATGGCGGTGGCGAAGAACTCGGGGTCGTTGTGCTTGACGTTCTCCCAGATACCGCCTGGAAACAGGGTATTTCCCGGTGACACGCTGTTGGCGCGGATGCCCCTGCCCGCGAGCTGAAACGCGAGGCCCTGCGTGTAGTGGATGATCGCCGCCTTGAAGGTGCCGTACGGCCCCGCCGCGAAGTCGATCTCACGGCCGGACACGCTGGAGATGGTGACGATGCTGGCCGCGTCGCTGCGTTCCAGGTGTGGCATGGCGGCCGCTACCAGGCGAACGGTGCCCATCATGTCCACGTCGAAGCTGGTACGCCAGTTGTCCTCGTTATCCGGCAGCGCCAGCGCGCTGACGTTGGCGACGATGATGTCGAGCCCTCCGAACTCTGCGGCGGACTCGTTCACCCACTGCCGCATGCTGTCGCCGTCGGCCACATCGAGCGCCCGGCCGGTTACGGTAGCGCCATGCTCGCACAGGGTATCGACCGTGGCCATGACGTCGGCAGCGGTGCGCGCACACAACCCCACCGAGACACCCTCCGCGGCAAGGGTTTCCACGATCGCGCGTCCGATCCCCTTGGTACCGCCGGTGACGAGGGCGCGCAGCCCGTTCAGTCGCAGATCCACTACTGGCCTCCTGTGCTGCTCATGATCGGATTGTCCTCGCCTGTTCTCGCAGCTGCCGGTGTATCCCACGGTAGGCGTCGGCCTGCGGCAGCAATGCCTTTGCCACCCTTGTCACCGAGCTGTAGTTGGCATCGACGACATTGGCCAGCGGTGCCTCACTGATCTGGGTCAGCAACTGGTAGGCGTCCAGCGCGTCCAGGCTGTACAGCTCACGCAGCCACGCCACCATGTCGACCTGACTCACCCGCCACGCGTCCTCCAGCGGCCGGGCGGAACCGACGACCGCGAGGTGCTCGTCGCTCTCGATGCGGGGCCACGCGGGCGCCCCGCCCTTGATCAGCTCCACGATCAGCGTCACGTTCATCGCACCTTCCACCGCCGTGCCGCACGCCTCGCCCTCGCCCTGGCGGTAGTGGCCGTCGCCGACCGAGAACAGCGCACCGTCCACATTGACCCCGAGGAAGCACGTGCTACCGGCTCGCATCTCGGGGGTGTCCATATTGCCGCCGAACTTGTCGGGCACCAGCGACGACCGTGCCTCTCCTGCAGCCGGTGCGACACCGACGGTTCCGAGCATCGGCGCCATCGGCAGTTCCAGGTGCAGGTCACTGCCCTGCGCCTGGAAGCCGACCGTCTGCCTGGCACTGTCCACCCGGTAGATCCAGGTCCGTTCCGCCAATGGCTCCTGCAACGTCGCGGTGTGGTCGGTGCCGGTCAAACCGCCGAAGAACGGGATTGTGCTGGATGCGCCCCATCCCCGCGCGGGCGTCAGCTCTACGAAGTGCAGCGCCAGCGTGTCGTCGACCTGCGCTCCCTCGACATAGAACGGCCCAGTCTGCGGGTTGACGAATGGCATCGTCAGCTTCGTGCTAGGTAGATCGGTGGTATCGCGGAGATTGCCGCAGAAGGCGTCCTCGGTCCACAGCCGTAGCGCGGTGCCCGGCTTCACTCCGAGGACGGGGGCGACGCCGCCGAAGGTGAACGCGTACTGCTCGCGCTCAGGGCGGAACTCGACGATCTCCATGTCCGGTCTCCCTTCACCTCAGCCGCGCAGTGAGACGTGCGATCGGTCGAGCTCCTCGATGCCGGTGACGCCGAGCAAGCGCATGGTCCGGGTGATCTCCTCCTCCAGGATCGCAATCGCGCGCCGCACGCCGCGCTCTCCGCCCGCCATCAGCCCGTAAAGGTAGGCGCGGCCAACCAGGCATCCCTTTGCGCCGAGCGCCAGCGCGGCGACCACGTCGGCACCGTGCATGATCCCGGTGTCAAGTAGCACCTCGATACGGTCACCGACGGCGTCGACGATCGCGGGCAACACCTCAAGCGGCACCGCAGCGCGGTCAAGCTGACGGCCTCCGTGACTCGACACGATCACCGCGTCGGCACCGTGCTCGGCGGCGGCGCGGGCATCCTCGACAGTCTGAATCCCCTTGAGCAGCAACGGGCCCTGCCACGCCGCGCGAATCCATTCGACGTCGGCGAAGGTCACCGAGGGGTCGAACATGCTGTTCACGAGGTCGGCCACGGTGCCATGCCATTCGTGCAGCGAGGCGAAGGTCAGCGGCTCTGTGGTGAGCAGGTTGAACCACCACGCCGGGTGCAGCGCCGCATCGAACACCGTCGAGGGCGTGAGCGCGGGCGGAATCGTCAACCCGTTGTGCACGTCCCGCATCCGAGCACCCGCGATCGGCGTGTCCACAGTCAGCACCAGCGCCTCGTAACCCGCCGCTTGCGCGCGCTCGATGAGCTCCTTGCCCGCCACCCGGTCCCGCCACACGTAGAGCTGAAACCACTTCTGCGCCCGTGGCCCCTCGGTGGCGACGTCCTCGATGGACGTGGTGCCCATGGTCGACAGTGCGTAGGTGACGTCAGCTCGCTGCGCCGCGCGCACGACCGCACGCTCGCCGTCGTGGTGCATCATCCTGGTGAACCCGGTCGGCGCGAGCGCGAAGGGCAGCCGCCAGCGGCGACCGAGCACGGTGGTGCCGGTGTCGGCCGCGCTGACATCGCGAAGTACCGAGGGATGGAACTGCACGCGGCCGAAGCTCTCTCGCGCCCTGCGCAAGCTGATCTCCTGCTCAGCCGCGCCGTCGGTGTAGTCGAACACCGCGCGTGGTGTGCTCCGCCTCGCGGCCGTCCGCAGGTCGGCGATTGTGTGGGCGCGGCACAACCGCCGTTCTACCGTATCGAACGAAGGCCTGGCTGGCTGCAGCAGCGGCCGCAGCTCCGACCAACGCGGCAGGCGCCTACGCATGGCGTTGCGCACCAAGAGGTCTGCTTCGGCCGCACTCCGTGAACCCGTGCACAACCCAGAATTGTGTCACGACCAGCAGCCTGTTGGCGACAGGCGTCGAGCATCCCGGTCGGTCAGGCCGTTGGCTGGCTGATGTTGACCATCCACGAGATGCCGAACTGGTCGACGCACGCACCGAACTCATCGCCCCACATCTGCTTGTCAAGCGGGACTGAAACGGTGCCGCCTTCGGACAACTTCTTCCAGTAGCCATGTAGCTGCTCGGCGTCGTCCCCACTCAGGCTCACGGTGATGTTGTTGCCAGGCGTGTGTTCCATCTCTGGAGGCGTGTCCGCGCCCATGATGGTGTATCCGCTGCTGGTCTCCAGCGTGCCGTGCATGATCTTGTCGGCCTGCGCGGAGTCCGGCGCGCCGAATTCGCCGAATGTACTCAGAGTCAGATTGCCGCCGAAGGTGCGCTGGTAGAACTCCATGGCTTGCCGCGCGTTGCCGACGAAGCTGATGTAGGGGTTGAGACGAGATGCCATCGCATACTCCCAGGTCGTGGGCGGTTGTCCATCCTCGCAGATGAGTGAGGCTACGACAATCGTCAATGTCGCGGACCGCTGCCGCCGCGCGGCTATCGGCGGCCGGTTATTCGGTCGCTGCCGCCGCGAGCGAATGGCAGGCTGGCGAGATGGTTGATCGCCAGTACTCCGATGCCGTTCTCGCCGGGCTGTATGACCATTTCGAACGGCGGACAGGAAACCACGACTTCGACTTCTACCTGCCGCTGGTGCTCGCAGGGCATGCGGTGCTCGACGTCGGCTGCGGGACCGGTGTGTTGCTGCGTCGGGCAAGAGAAGCCGGTCATACCGGGCGGCTGTGCGGGCTCGACCCAGCCGACGCGATGCTGCGACAGGCGCGTAGGCGGTCGGACATCGAGTGGGTCCTCGGTGACCTCGCGTCGGTCGCGTGGGATCGCGAGTTCGACCTGGTTGTCATGACTGGCCATGCCTTCCAGGTGCTCATCTCGGACGAGGAGTTGGGTACCACCCTCGGCGCGGTGCGTGCTGCCCTCACCGCGGGCGGCCGCTTCGCGTTCGAGACCCGCAACCCGCCGTTTCAAGCCTGGGAGAGTTGGCTTCCGGACAATGCCGTCGAGGTGACCGACCTGAACGGTGCGCTAGTGCGGATGGCACACCAGGTCGAGACACCGGTACATGGCGATATCGTCCGTTTCACGACGACGTTCACGAGTCCCGAGTGGGATGGTCCGCAGACGAGCAGGAGCACCTTACGGTTTCTCGCTACGGACGCGCTCGCGGGGTTCCTGTCAGCCGCAGGTATGCGAATCGAGGAGCAGTTCGGGGACTGGACCGGCGGTCCGCTTACCGACACCAGCCCAGAGATCATCACCATCGCCACACGGGTCGGAGAGGTCAGCCGCGGCCGATGAACGGCATGGTGGTCGCGGTGATCGTCAGGAACTGGACGTTGGTGTCGAGCGGCAGCCCTGCCATGTAGAGCACCGCACTCGCGACGTGCTCGGCATCGAAGGTCGGCTCGGCGGCGAGCCTACCGTCCGCCTGTGGGGCGCCATTCGCCATCTTCTCGGTCATATCGGTGGCCGCGTTGCCGATGTCGATCTGTCCACATGCGACCCCGTACGCCCTGCCATCCAGGGAGATCGACTTGGTCAGACCGGTGATGGCGTGTTTCGTCGCGGTGTAGGCCACGCTGGCGGGCCGGGGGCTGTGCGCCGAGATCGAGCCGTTGTTGATGATCCGGCCGCCACGGGGGATCTGCGCCTTCATCATCCGCACGGCCTCTCGCGCGCACAGGAACGCGCCGGTGAGATTGGTGTCCACGGTGCGCTGCCAGTCCTCTGCCGAGAGCTCGTCGACCGAACCTCCTACCGACACTCCCGCGTTGTTGACAAGGAGGTCGAGCCTGCCCCACTCGGTTCGGACCTTGCCGAAGAGTGTCGCCACCGATACCGGGTCTCCGACGTCGGCTGGCACCACAAGGGCGGCTGGTGAGCCCGCTGCGGTTTCCCGCAGTGTGTCACGCCTGCGGCCGGTCAGCGCCACGCGATAGCCGTCGGCGAGCAGCGCGCGGGCTATCCGGCGGCCCAGCCCGGAACCGGCGCCGGTCACGACCGCCGTGGCATGAGTCGTATCCATCTCCTCATCATTGACCGGCGGCGGCGAGCCGGTGAAGCAACGGGGTGATCCGGTAGCCGACGAGCTCGCGCATGACAAGCGCGGTGTTGGTGCGTTGCACGCCAGGGATGGCGAGGATCTGGCCCGCGATGCGGTAGAGGTCGTCGGCATCGGTGGCAACGACGTGCACGAGCAGGTCGGTGTCGCCGGTGAGGCCGTCTACCTGCAGCACTTCGGGAATCCCGTCGAGGTTGGCGGCTACCGCGTCCAGTTGGCGCTGCAGGACCTGGGTGGTGATGAACGCGGTGAGTGGGTACCCGATGCCCGAGGTGTTGATGCGCCGCTCGAAGGAGTCCAGCAAGCCGCGCTGCTCAAGGGCGGCGAGGCGGGCTTGCACCGTGTTGCGCGAGAGCCCGAGCTGCGCAGCGAGCGCGATCGTGGTGGCCCGCGGTTGATCGGAGAGGGCGAGCAGGATGCGCGAGTCGGTGCTGTCGGCAGCCGTGTGCTTGGGCATGGTGCTCACATCCGGTCATGTGATGCTGGCTTGGTTGAGCATTATGCTCATCTTATATCGACAAGGTTGTGCAGTTCGAGTCAGTGTGCTGTCCTGCCCTCACCGAGTGCGCATTGTGCAGCTGTTACATCGGGTAATCCGGTAGCCCGCCCCATCTGGCGGCATCCGAAGTGGAGAGGCGTCGGTCATGAGCGGTGTGGCGACAACTGGGCAGGAACATCTCGCGGCGGACGGCGCGGTCTTCGGCGAGCTGGAGCATCGGGTGCTCTGGCTCGCGACGGCGATCGTGCACCACGCGAATCGGGTGCGGCCGAACCCCTCCGGTTTGAAGGTGGGTGGTCATCAGGCCTCCTGCGCTTCGATGGTGTCGATCATGACGTCGCTGTGGTTCCGGCATCTGCGACCGGAGGATCGAGTCTCGGTGAAGCCGCATGCCTCTCCGGTGCTGCACGCGATCAACTACCTGCTCGGTGAGTTGGACGAGTCGTACCTGACCACCTTGCGGGCCTTCGGCGGCTTGCAGAGCTACCCCAGCCGCTCCAAGGATCCGGATCCGGTTGACTACTCGACCGGGTCGGTGGGAATTGGCGCGACCGCCCCGATCTGGGGCGCGGTGGCCCGCCGCTATGTGGAGACCACCACGGGCGGAGCCGGAAATGGCAGGCAGTACTCGCTGGTCGGGGATGCCGAGCTGGATGAGGGCGCGGTGTGGGAGGCGATCCTGGATCCGGCGGTAGCCGAGCTCGGCGAGGTCGTGTGGATCGTGGATCTGAACCGGCAGTCGCTGGACAGGGTGGTGCCGAATATCGCGGCAGGCAGGCTGCAGGGCATGTTCGCCGCTGCGGGCTGGCAGGTGCTGACCCTGAAATATGGGCGGCTGCTGGAAGAGCTGTTCACGCGTCCGGGCGGCGAGGCGTTGCGGGAGCGGATCGATGCCATGCCGAATCCGGAGTACCAGCGGCTGCTGCGGTGTTCCGCGCAGCAGTTGCGCGAGCGCCTGCCAGGCGAGGGTGCCGCACTCGGCGGATTTGTCGAGAGTCTTGATGATGCCACGCTGGTGGCCGCGATCCGTAACCTTGGCGGCCACGACTTCGATGCGCTGGACGCGGCGTTCGGGGCGATCGAGGACAGCAGGCCGACGGTGATCTTCGCCTACACCGTCAAGGGCTACTGGCTGCCGACGCAGGGGCATCCGCAGAACCACTCCTCATTGCTGACCGCGGACCAGATGCGCGAACTCGCGGACGCCCTCGGCGGCGACGCGGACCGCCCGTGGGCGCCGTTGGCGGAGGGGAGTGCGCCCGCCCGGTTGTGCGCGGCCACGGCGCGACGGCTCCGCCGTCCCCCGGTCCCCGCGCAGCAGGCTCCCGAGCTTCCCGTCGATATCGGGCGCACCCCGTCGGGTACCGCGACCAGCCAGGCGGCGCTGGGGCGGGTGCTGCTTGACCTCACAAGGGAAGCGCCCGAGGCCGCGAAGCGCGTGGTGACGATCAGCCCGGACGTCAGCTCGACGACAAACCTTGGCGGGTGGGTGAACAAAGTCGGCGTGTTCTCGGCGTCCGAGCGCAGGGACTGGTTCGCCGACGATGCCGAGACGATCCTGCACTGGCAGGAGAAGCCCACCGGCCAGCACATTGAGCTGGGGATAGCCGAGACCAACCTGGTCGGCCTGCTTGGGGAACTGGGGGCGACCTGGAGCCGCTGGGGGCAACCGCTGCTGCCGATCGGCGTGCTCTACGACCCATTCGTCGAACGTGCCCTGGAACCATGGTCGTTCGGGATCTACGCCGGCGGCCAGTCGATCCTGATCGGCACTCCCTCCGGGGTGAGCCTGGCGCCGGAAGGCGGTGCGCACCAGTCGGTCACTACGCCCTCCATAGGCCTGGAGCAACCCGGGGCCACCAGCTACGAACCGGCCTTCGCCATCGACGTGGAGTGGACGCTGCTGGCCAGCCTCGCCCGCCTCGGCAAGCCCGACGGAGGCTCGGCCTACCTGCGGTTGTCCACCCGCCCTGTCGATCAGACACTGGCCGAGGTTCCGACAGATCCCTCTGCCCGCGAGCGCCGCCGCCGCCAGGCCGTCGCGGGCGCGTACCTGTTGCGCCGCAGCGACAATCCCGCGGTGACCATTGCCGGCATGGGAGCGCTGGTGCCAGAAGCCCTCGCGGCCGCCCAGCGATTGGAGCAGGTCGGTGTCGGGGCGGACGTGGTGTGCGTGAGCAGCCCCGACCTGCTCTTCCGTGCCCTGCGAGCACGCCAGGGTCACGCCGATGCGCCGAGCTGGGTCTTGGGGCAGGCGTTCCCCGCCGACCGCGCGAGGCCACTGGTCACCGTGCTCGACGGGCACCCCCACACCCTTGCGTTCCTCGCCGGGATCAACCGGGTCCCCGACACCGCCCTCGGCGTCACGGGCTTCGGGCAGTCGGGCACCATCGACGAGGTCTACCGCTACCACGGCATCGACACCGACAGCATTATCCGAGCCGCTCTCGACCTGGCGAGCTAGTCGGGGTCTCGTTGAATATCAGGGACTTGACGGTCACCGGGACCGTGTTCGACGGGAAACGCACGCGTCCGATGTCGATGTAATCGAAGTCCCAGAGGCTGAGTCCATCGATGACCAGCATGTCGGTGGCGAGTAGCAGTTCCTCGGAAAGGATGGTCCCGAGAGTGAGCGCGATGTCTCCATCCAGCAGGAGGTAGAGGGGCCGCCCGCTTGCGATGTGCTCAGCCATGCCCGTCACGATCCCGGCGGCGAATGCCGCGACGCGTTCGTAGCTGGGAAGGCCGGTCCAGGCGAGAGCGAGCGCCACGTCAACGCTCCCCGATACGTCGAAAGCCGCTAAATGGTGCCATATCGCGCTGGCGACTCGCTGTGGCTCGACCTCCTCGGCAAGGTCATAGGCCGGGCGCAGGACCTGGAGGTTCCGTTGCGGCAGGAGTGCGTCCGGGTCCGAGATGAAACACGTGTTTCCGCTCAGTTGCACGCTGTATTCCGAAGCGCCGAGCGCCGTTGCCCTGATGCACTCACCGGCTGGTAGCAGTGGCAGCGGGATGACCCCGGAGTCCAGTCGGGAGCGGACGGCGGTTCCAAGGCGCAGCCCCAGATCCCCGAAATCTCGCTGTTCCCGCCGATAGACATATTCGGCGACGCCACCGGAGAACATCACCCCATCGATCTTGTCGAATTCCGGGATCGGGGCGGTGAGATATAGTTCTTTCAATTCCTCGTTCACCTCGCCGGACGCGATCGCCGAGGTGAGCGCGTCCGCCATTGTCGCGGCGACGAGATCCAGGTCATCGAGGTCTATCCGGTCGCCGATATGCCAGCGGAATCCCGCCCGCGCCGCATGTTCTTGCCCTGCGGGCTCAAGCCGCACGATGCGACCGTCGGCGTCAACCACCTGCAGGCGACCGCCGATGTGAATCGCGGCGGTGGCGCTCACCCTGCCGTTCTCGACGAGCGCCAGCTTGGTCGTGCCGCCGCCGATGTCGACGTTGAGGATGCGCAGGCCCCGCTCGTAGGATCTCCTCGCGGCGCCAGAACCGTATGCCGCCAGCATCGACTCCATGTTGTGGCCCGCGCTAGCGGTCACCATATCGCCGCCGCGTTCTGCCAGTACCTCCGCGATGCGCTTGGCGTTGTGGCGCCGTAACGCCTCTCCGGTCAATATCACGACTCCGGAATCGATTGCCGCGGGATCGATGTGCGCGGTGTCGTACGCCCTGTCGATGATCGATCCGAGCTCCGTCGCGTCGATCAGTTCCGCGTCCGTGTACGGCGTGAGCGCGACAGGGGACTCGTACACGGTGTCCCTGCGGACCACGATAAATCGGGTGGATAGATCCTCGCTGATGCGCCGTAGACGCAGTTGTGAGAACAGGACCTGAGTGCCGGATGATCCGATGTCCATGCCGACGCTGTTGAGCGTGACGTTGTCTTGCTGCCAGATCGGGTTGTCCTCGATCGAGCCTTGCGGCTCGGCGTCGTGAGTATGGCTGTGAGCGCGTTTCATCGGCGTTCGTGCCGTCCGTTTTCTCACCGAGGTGGCAAGTTCTCGAGCTCCGCTTGGTAAGACTGCTCCATATCCGATGTGAGCCGATTCTCGGCCAGTGCCTTGCGAAAGTATTCCCGCACCAACGGCAACTCGTCCGCGTAGTCGATCTGGTCGCCGCCGACACGCTGGCTGATCCAGGCCTTCGGCACGCCCTGCGCATTGCGGATGGAGACGACTTCGTGCTTGAACGCGAGGTACCTCGCCGGTGTGCTACCGGTGTTGAAGTGCTGGTGATACCACATGTTCGGGGGGACGATCATCGAACCGGAGCCCCATTCGTAGCGCCGGGGTTCCTCGCCCTCCGGCCACATCAGGCTGTAGCCCGTGCCGGACAGCATGATGATGTGGGCGCCGGGCCCGTGACGGTGCCCCTTTTTGTAGGTCGCCGTGGGGAACTGCGAGATATGGCTGTTCATCGAACCTTTCGCCATCGCGAAGCGGATGTGCCCACCACCCGCGCCCCGCTCCTTTGCCTCGATCAGCGGCAGGCTGACCGTGTCCGCGACGAAGTTGGTGTCCAGCAGCAGGCCCTTTTGCTCGCCCTTCGGGGCGAAGTAGTCCGGCGAGCCGTCGAAACGGTCCGGGAAGTCGTGCGGGGTGGCGAACACGAACGCGACGTCGTCATAGAGGTTCAAGATCGGCGGCAGGTTCGTCGAGGACACGAATCGCGCGGCATGCTTACCTGAACCGTTGAAGTGCTGGTGGTTGGTGTTGAGGGGGATCGCGAACAGCGAACCCGGCTGCCACTCGAAGGTGACCTCGGAGCCCGCGTCGCTCCAGACCCTCGTCGAGCCCTGCCCTTCCAGCACGAGGATCATCTCCTCGAAGAGTTGGCGCTGCGGTGCGAGCTTCCCGCCCGCTGGGATCTCGCAGACGTAGCAGTCGTTCGACGTTCGTGACGCTTCGTGGTTGATGTAGACGCCACGGCCGCCGCGCCGGTCCCACGGCTTCAGTTCAACCGTGCGCAGGTCGGGCACGTAATGGGCGGCGATGATGTCCAGGCCCTCCGCGGCGACCCATCGCGTGTACGGCGAGTCCTTCTCGGTGGCGAACTTCGCAGCGAGCTTGTCATCGACGAGCGCGTCCTTGGCCATCGGCAGCCCTCCAGTTCATCCGCCCACGGGGCCGCGGAGCACGCACTGCGGCGCCCACTGAGCAACAATTGTTAATATGGTAGGACCATTCTAGCACGACCCGATCAGCGGAGGCGGGCCGGGTGGTTGATCGGGCGCACGCGTAGGGTCTGGGTGTGGATTTTCGCAGACTCGGGAACTCCGGCCTTGTCGTGTCCGTCGTCGGACTGGGCACCAATAACCTCGGTATGAAGCTTGATATGGCCGACAGCCGCGAGGTCGTGCACGCCGCGCTGGATGAGGGCATCACGCTGTTCGACACCTCCGACTCCTACGGGAAGTCCGAGGAACGGCTCGGCGAGCTGTTGGAAGGCAACCGCGACGACGTCGTCATCGCCACCAAGTTCGGCAGCGACACCCGCGCGCGCGGTAACGACAACGGCGAGGATTGGGGAGTCCGTGGCTCGCGTCGTTATCTCCGCCGCGCCGTGGAGTCCTCCCTGCGCAGGCTGCGCACGGACTGGATCGACCTCTACCAGATGCACCGTCCCGATCCGGCGACGCCGGTCGAGGAGACCCTCTCCGCGCTCGACGATCTGGTGCACGAGGGCAAGGTTCGCTATGTCGGCAGTTCGAATTTCACCGGCTGGCAGGTCTCGGACGCGGAATGGACCTCCCGGACGCACGGCTACCAGCGGTTTGTGAGCGCGCAGAACCAGTACAGCTGGCTGGAGCGTGGCATCGAGGCCGACCTGGTGCCGGCGCTGGTGCATTACGGCGTCGGGCTGCTGCCGTACTACCCGCTGGCCAGTGGCTTGCTCACCGGTAAGTACCGGCGCGGCGAGGGTGCGCCCGAGGGGAGCCGCATTCAGGTGTTCGGAAGGGAGTCCGCCCTCACCGACGCCAGTTTCGACGTCATCGAGAAGCTGGAGAGCTTCGCCGCCGAGCGCGGCATCGCGTTGCTGGACGTGGCGATGGGCGGGTTGGCCGCACAGCCCGCGGTGTCCAGTGTGATCGCGGGCGCTACCTCGCGCGAGCAGGTGGCCAAGAACGTCGCGGCGGGCACCTGGCGGCCATCCGCGTCGGATCTGGCCACGCTGGACGAGATCACGTCGTAGCGGCGGTGATCAACTCGCACCGTGGCCACCCAGCGACGTTAGAATGCGCTGGTGGACGTGGCCTGGCTCGAAAGCCTGCTTGCGCTACTGGAGCACGGCAGCTTCACACGTGCGGCCGAAGCGCAGCACGTCAGCCAGCCGGCGTTCAGCAGGCGTATCCGTTCGCTTGAGCAGTGGTTCGGTGCGGAACTCGTCGACCGTTCCACATTCCCGGTAGCGCTCACTCCCGCCGGGATCAAGCTTCGGGCCCGCGCAGTTGAGGTCGTATCCGGCCTTGCGGCAGTACGCGATGAAGTCCGTGGGCGCCAACTGATGCCGCACCAGGCCGTCCGGGTTTCGATCAGTCACACACTCGCGACTCACTACTTCGCGGATTGGTGGGCTCGTCTGCGAAGCGACGACGGGCACCTTGCTTGTCTGCTGCTGCCGTCGAACACGCTGGACGCCTACGATGCGCTGCTGCATGGTGGGTGCGATCTGCTGCTCGCCTACGCCGATCCGGCGCATCCACTCGGAATAGATCAGAGCGAGCTGGAGTGGCTGGTGGTGGCGCACGATCGCGTGGCACCGTACTCCCGCGCGCACGGCGGGCGACCGAAATTCACCTTGCCGGGAAGTGCGGGCCATCCGGTGCCCTTCGTGACTCACGGTCCCGGCGCGTTCCTCGGCCGCGTCACGGACAGGCTGCTCGCCAGGACTAAGCCGAAGTTGCGTCCCGTGGTGCAGAGTGATCTCACCTCCGCGCTGGCCGAACTGGTCCGCGCTGGGGTGGGGATGGGCTGGCTCCCGGGACGGCTGACGCGGGACGCCGTCAGCGCAGGGCAACTCATCGAGATCGGTGACCCGTTCTGCTCGACCGAACTCGAGATCCGGCTGCACCGCTGCCGAGGTCAACGCGCGAACCGCCAGACCGGCGAGGTCTGGGAACGTGCGCGGAACTTGGCTGCGGGAAACCGGTAGCGAGTCACATCAGCGCGACCGCACGCATTCCCTCACGACAGCCTCAGCCAGCAGGTCCGTCGGGTCGAGCACGGCAGGGATCTGCTCAGCAGGGGTATCGCGCAAGGCGATGGGAATTTCGGTGCACGCCAGGATGACCACCTCCGCGCCCGATTGGGCGAGCGCGCGGGTAGCGCCCTCGACGAGCGGCCGAGCGGACGCCACCTCGCCGGATTTCACCTTGCCGATGGCCGCGTCCACCTGTAGCTGCCACCCCTCGTTCGCCGTCACCGTTGAAATGTCCGCCTCCGCGAGGGGCTTCTGGTAGAGGCCGCTGCGCAGTGTTGCGGTGGTCGCGAGTAATCCGGCGGTTCGGATACCGCCATTGCCTCGCACCAACGCCGATACCGTCTCCCGCACCATGTCCACGAACCTGAGTCCGGTGTCGGATTCCAGCCTAGGTAGGAAGAGATGGGCGGTATGGCACGGCATCGCTACGATCGTCGCGCCGAGGTCGTGCAGCTTGCCAGCGCCGGCGAGCATCGAAGGGTACGGATCCGAACTGCCGTCGAGTACCGCCCCGACGCGATCGGGCACCGTGGGGTCGGCCCAGATGGCGACGCGCAGGTGTTCCTGGTCCTTGCTCGCGGGCGTGCGCCGGATGAGCTTCGCGTAAAAGTCCGCGGTGGCGGCGGGACCCATTCCGCCAAGGATGCCGACGAGGTGATCATGACGGTCGTCACTCTCCGACATCTGGCCAACCTCCGGTCGCCGAACCCACGCCGGCACACGGCGCGCCGCACCGCTTGCCGCCGATCACGGTTGGGAGAACGCCGAGCGGTAGCCGAAGAGCCCCGCCGAGCCTCCGGTGTGCAGGAAGACCACATTGTCACTGGCGGAGAACCGGCCCTCCGCGATGTTTCCCAGCAGGCCGGCGAATCCCTTCCCGGAATACACCGGGTCCAGCAGGATTCCCTCGACGCTCGCCAGCAGCCGTACCGCATCCAGCATGGCATCGGTTGGCACGCCGTACCCGCCGCCGACCCATCGATCGTCCACGTGCACGGACTCCCGTGCGACGCTGCCCTCCGCGCCGATCAGTGCTCCCGTGCGCTGTGCGAGCGCGTGCACCGCATCGATCTGAAGGTCCTCCTTCTGCCGCACGCTCACCCCAAGAACCTTGGCGCCACTGCGCATTGCTCGCAGACCCGCCACCAATCCGGCTTGCGTCCCTGTGCTCCCTGTGCCGTGCACGATCCAATCGATGGCGATCGGCGCCGATTCGAGCTCCTGCGCGCATGCGACGTACCCGAGAGCTCCCACCGGGTTCGATCCGCCACCCGGGATCACATATGGCCGCTTGCCCGCCGCACGCAACTCGTCCGCCAGCTGTTCCATCGCGGCCTGCATATCGGTACCTGACGGGTACCTGCCGACGATCTCGGCGCCGAGCAGGTTGTCGAGCAGCACGTTGCCAGACTCCTCGTACTCCTCGTCACGCTCCTGCCGTTTCTCAAGTAACAGCTTGCAGCTCATCCCGGCCCGCGCTGCGGCGGCTGCGGTCTGACGGGCGTGGTTGGATTGGGTGGCTCCTTGCGTGATGAGGGTATCGGCGCCCTGCTCGATAGCGTCGCCGACGAGGAATTCGAGCTTCCTGGTCTTGTTGCCGCCGGTCGCCAGCCCAGTGCAGTCATCCCGCTTGATCCAGAGGTTGGGCACCTCGGGGTGGGAGTCCCGCAGTCGGGTCGTGAGCCTGGTCAAGGGTTCTAATGCTGTCGGGAAGTGCCCGAGCGAATACCGCGGAAACCGTGTGAGCTGAACCATCTAGTCCTCTTTCCCGATCGCCACTTGACTTTGATGCACTCGAAGTACACACGTCATGACGAGGACTGTCCAATGTCAGTGACGATGGGCCTATGCGAAGTCTGCATGGCACCCGCGGTGATATTGACCACGCCTGGGAAAGCACCGACACTACGTCCTCGAGTTCGTGCGTTCTGTGGAGGAAGCCTCATGAAGTGGTCGAACCAAGGACACCGGGCCGCGCCAGGGGCGCAGCCGGAAGGTACCAGCAGTTCGGGAGTGCCCGGCCCTGCCGCGGCGCTCGCCGAGGACACCTCAAACCCACAGGCGAGTACCGGGAACCGGCCTCACGGCACCGCGCTGCGTCTGGCCAAGGCGGTCGGTGTGCTGGCCATCATGGCGTCCGCAGTGTCCCAGGAGTACGGCAGCGGCATCAACTACGTACTCGTCAACAGCGTGGGACCCTACCCCGAGATACGTACGCTCGTCCCGATAGCGATGTTCGCGGCAGGCTTGCTCATGTTGCCCAACGTCGTGATGTTCACCCGGTTCGGGCGGGTCATGCCACGTGCCGGATCGACGTACGTGTGGCTCACCCGCTCGGTGAACATGCCCATCGGCTTCCTGGTCGCGTTCCTCTGGTTCGTCGGCGTGGTTGCCGCGATCGGCTTTCTGGCGTTTTCATTCCCCGTGTTCATCCAAGGAATTCTCACCCAACTCGGCGTCAGTAGTACCTGGCCGGTGTCCACAACAGGCCACCTTGTTCTCGGCCTCGTCCTGATCTGGCTCATGGCACTACTGCACTACAGTGGCGTGCGAAATTACGGCGCTTTCGTGATCCTAATCTTCGCGATCGTGCTCTTCGCCGCGGTTTCCACGATATATTTTGGTTTCACCACCTCCCAACACACCTTCCTCACCGATGCGAGCCAGCAGATAGGCCAGGCATTGCGTCCCGACACCGTCGGTCCCGCCTCCGCGGGTGTCTTCTTCTCCGTGGTGACCTTGTTCATGTTCTCCTACGGCGGCCTGGCGGCGGCGACATCGCTCGGTGGGGAAGCCCGTGACGCGAAACGATCGATACCTCGCGGTATCTGGTACGCATGGGGTACCGCGATCGTGCTCTACACCGCGGTCGCCTTCGCGCTGTACCACGCGGTGCCGTGGTGGTCGGTACATCCGCTTGTCGAATCCGGCCATTCGGCCCTTGCCACCACACCGGGGCTCATCGGCCTGATCGCGCCGAAGGTTATCGGACTGGTGATCAATATCGCGGTCGTGCTGATCGTCGGCAAGACTGTGGCACCCGAACTGCTGGACTGCTCCCGTTACCTGTTCGCCTGGGCACAGGATGGCTTGCTCCCGAAAGCTTTCCTGCACACGAATCGACGTCGTGCGCCGGACATCGCACTGCTGGTCAGCGCGATACTCGGATCTGGTTTCCTCGTGGAGGCCACATTCTTCGGGTTTCAAATCGGCGTCGTTCTTCGCTCCATGAGTCTGGTGCTGGTCTTCGGCGTGCTGGGTATCGGGGTGCTCAACCTCCGGTTCAACCCTCGCTTCAAGAACGTGCCGTGGGCGCGGGAGATCGTCCGCCACCCCACGGTGCTGATCGCGGCCGTCCTTGGGATCGTCATCGCCGTCGTCCTGGAACGCAGTGTGCTGATCGTGCCGGACGAGCCCGTGATCCTGCAGCCGAGCGTTCAGGCGCTCATCGCGCTGGTGCTCGGCCTTGGCCTGTATATCGCTCGCCGTGTGCGCGGTGTGCGTGACGGCAACGGTTTGGCAGCTGGTCCGCTGGAAGCGCCACCGGAATGACCGTCTGCCCGGACCGGCGGCGGTGCGGGCGGCCGCGCGAGCCACCTACCACTGCCGTGGCGGGTTCGGCAACTTCCTCGGGGGCGTTGTTCCGGTCTTCTCATCGCCGTAGCTGAGCCAAGCACCGATCGGGTGGCGCTTACCGATGCTTGGCCGGTTGTAGTCGCACACACCGTTCGGGAACGCTGCGCGCAGTTCCTTGCGTTCGGCCGCGGTAAACGTAACCGGGTAGTCGCGGAAGTTCAGTGGCCTCAGCCGGCATTTCGTGACGTCCATGTTGAGATCCTCGCCCGCCGCGGTTCGGGTGTTCTCAGCGACCGGGTAGAGCTGCCCGCACTGGCCCTTCGCGGGATCCGTCAGGTGTTGACGGATGCGAGTGGTCGCTGAGATGTAGCAGCCGTCGCCAAGGTCACTCGGCTTGTCCGCGATCACCTTGCGCCGCAAGCTGTGACGCGAGTGATCGGCGTCGATCGCGGTCAGCCAGCGGTCCATCGCATTCAACTCGTACGTGCTGGCGGTCGCGGATTCCGCGGCTGTCGG
>JBOHEL010000038.1:0-17794 GCA_050700995.1 Sciscionella sp.
ACAGGGATCGCTGGCCAACATCACCTGCCGTTCGGTGCCGTGCAGCCAGTCGGCCAACCGCCGAGCCTGCACGGAGGTATCGGCCGGGGTGTTGCCCTCAACCGCGATCAGCCAGCCGCCGGTGGGACGCGGCCTGCTGCGGATGGCCGCGATCAGGCTGGTCAGGATGGGCTCGCTGCTGCGGTCGCCCATCTGCCGGTAGGCGAGCAGCCCGAATGCGGCGGCGAGCAGCCCCGCACCGAGCAACACCGGCCGGCTGCCATCGATGATCATGTCGTGTGAGAAAACCGAGACATGCCTCGGCTGCATCAGGCCGACAAGCAGTGGGACCACGATCGTCGAGCCGAACAGGATGATCTTCATCAGGGACTGGTACACCGCGTTGACCCGGCCCCGCAGGGCGTCGTCAACCTGCGTACCGATGATCGTGACGCCGGTGAGGAAGGCAGTGCCAGCGCACGCTCCCACCAATGCGACGATCACCAGCGAGACCATCAACTGCGGGGAGAGCGCCGCGAGCGCGAGCAGCAGGCCCGCCAGTACGATCGCGATCCCGAACAGCCGGTTGTGCGTCATCCGGCGTGCCAGCCTCGGCGCGGCGGCCATCCCGCCTGCCAGGCCGAGAAACAGCGCGACGAACAGCATGCCGAAGCTGGCGTCGCCGCCGAGCAGGCTCAGCGCATATTGCCTTCCGGTGCCGACGACCGCGCCGCCCGCGGCGAACGCCCCGACCATCCCGATGATCAGCCCACGCACCAGGCGGGTGGAGATCGCGAACCGCATGCCGTCACGGAACATCACGAAGAAGCCTGGCTGTCCAGCGTTCTGCTTCTCGCGGCCACGCGTGTTGCTGTGCCCGGAGATCTCCGGGATGCGGGTCGCGATCATCAACGCGCTCGCCAGATAGAGGGCGCCGTTGATAACCACGATGATGTTCGCGATCCCCAGCGTGCTGCGGTACACGTGAAGGGTCGGCCCGATACCGGTGATCATGGCGTAAAGGGCGGCACCACTCACGACGGCGAGACCATAGGTGATCACCAGCCCGAGCTGGTTGGCCGTCTCCACCTGGTCCTTGCGCCGCAGCAGGTTGGGCACCGCGGAGTCCTTGGCAGGGATCCACAGCATCGACATGCAGCCGATCAGGAAGTTCGCCGCGAACAGCCACCACGCGGTGCCAACCACGGCGATCGACACGAACAGCCCGCAGCGCGCGAGGTCGGTGACGACCATGACCTTGCGCCGGTCGAAGCGATCGGCCAGGATCCCGCCGACCGGGGCGAAGAGCAGCCCTGGCAGCAGCAGTGTGAGCACGACGCCGGAGAAGGCGAAGTTCTGCGCCAGGTAGCCGTGCATGAGCTTGGTGGCCAGCCCGGACAGCGCCAGCAGCGCCAGCCAGTCGCCCACGCTGCACAGGTAGCCGGAGACCAGCAACCTGCGGAAGCTGCGGATCGCCAGTACGCTACGGATCCGCCGGGACGCCGAGGCATCGGCATCGGAGCTGATACGCACTCACCCCGTCCTGCGTGAAGAAGAGCCCCCCTTTTCACCCCATAGGGTAACCAGCCGCCCGTGGGCACCCGCGCCCGACCATGCGGGACGCGCCAGCACGACCTAGTGAAAGAGGTTGTCGACCCAGCTCGCGAGCCCCTGCAGCGCGCTGAAAAGCACCACGATCACGACCAGCGCGACCAGCACCGCACAGCCGGTCGACTTGCCGGATTTCCTGCCGCTGGCGCGGGTGGGCGTTGCAGGCGTCGCGCGTCGTGGTGCTCCTCGGTACTGCCGCTGCGCCTGCCTCGGCGCGACCCTGGCTCTGCCATGGGCCGCTCCCGACCGCGCGACCGCAGGCGGTGCCTGGGTGGCGCGCTCCTTGGCGAGGGTGGCCTCGACCGCCTCCCGCACGGCCTCGACGTCCGGCTCAACCGGCTTGGCCACTTCCAGCCGCACCACGTCCTGCGAGGCGTCCTCCGACACCATCGACGATCCCGCTACCAGCCCGGCCAGCGGGTCGTATGGCACCGGAAGCGGCGGCGGCGGCTGGGTGCCGTCCGGCGCGAACAGCGGTTCGAACGGTTCCGACGTCACCGCCACCACTCCCTCTCGCTGTCGGGCCCCTCACCGTAGTATCTCCCGCCACGACCCACCTCATGGAACGCGGCGACACAGTGCCTGGCGAGGCGGCTACGAGCTGGACTTGGCCGGGGCCCTCTTCTTCGCTGCCGGCTTCCGCTTCTTCGGGGCCGGGCCCTTCGCACGCTTCTCCGCAAGCAGTTCGGCGGCGCGATCGTCAGTCAGTTCCTCCACGCTGTCGCCACTGCGCAGCGATGCGTTGTACTCGCCATCGGTGACGTATGGCCCGAAGCGCCCGTCCTTGAGCACCATCGGCTTGCCGGACACCGGATCGTCGCCCAACTCCTTGAGCGGCGGTTTCGCGGCGGCCGCCTGCCTCCCGCGCTTCTTCGGCTCGGCGTAGAGCTTGCGCGCCTCCTCGACGGTCACCGTGAACAGCGACTCCTCGTCGGGCAGCGAACGCGAGTCGGTGCCTCGCTTGAGGTAGGGACCATAGCGGCCGTTCTGCGCGGTGATCTCCTCACCCGACTCGGGATCCTTGCCAACCACCCTCGGCAGCGACAGCAGCTTGAGCGCGTCGTCCAAGGTCACCGCGTCCAGCGACATCGACTTCAGCAGCGAGCCGGTACGCGGCTTCGGCTTCTTGGCGCCCTTCTTGGTGCCGTTCGCCTGCTGCGCTTCGGGCAGTACCTCGGTCACGTACGGCCCGAAGCGGCCGTCCTTGGCAAGTATCTCGTTGCCTGACACCGGATCCGTGCCGAGTGAGCGGCCTTGCATCGGGGTGGAGAACAGCTTCTCCGCCACCTCAAGAGTCAACTCGTCAGGCGGCAGGTCATCGGGCAGGTTCGCACGCTGTGACTCACCGTCGACCTCGCGCTCGAGGTACGGGCCGAACCTGCCGACACGCACCACCACCGTGCGTCCGGCGTCATCGGAGAACATCGGGATCGAGTTGACCTCGCGGGCGTCGATGTCCTCAACGCCGGAGCCGACCAGCTTCTTCAGTCCGCCCTGCCTGCCGACCGAACCGGCGACACCGAGCTCGCCACCGAAGTAGAACCTGGTCAGCCAGTTCGTGCGCTGCTCATCGCCCGCCGCTATCCGGTCGAGCTCATCCTCCATGGCCGCGGTGAAGTCGTAGTCCACCAGCCGCTCGAAATGCCGTTCGAGCAGTCCCACGACCGAGAACGCCACCCAGGACGGCACCAGCGCGGACCCCTTCTTCCACACGTAGCCCCTGTCCTCGATGGTTTTGATGATCGAGGCGTAGGTCGAGGGCCTGCCGATACCCAGCTCCTCCATCGTCTTGACAAGGCTCGGCTCGGTGTAGCGCGGCGGCGGGTTTGTGGTGTGTCCCTCCGGGTTCAGCTCGGTAGCGGCCACAGCCTGATCCTTGGCCAGCCTCGGCAGCCTGCTCTCGCTGTCGTCGGTCTCGCCCCCTGCCTCGGAGTCCACCGACTCCACGTAGGCCTTCAGGAACCCCGCGAAGGTGATGGTGCGACCACTGGCGGCGAAGGTGCACTCCTCACCGCCCCCTGCGTGTCCGGTAATCCGCACGCTCATCGTGGTGCCGCGGGCGTCGGCCATCTGGCTGGCGATGGTGCGCTGCCAGATCAATTCGTAGAGCCGGAACTCATCGGCCTGCAGCTCCTTGGCGACCTCGCCAGGAATGCGGAACACCTCACCCGCTGGGCGAATCGCTTCGTGCGCCTCCTGCGCGTTCTTGCTCTTGCGCGTGTACTGCCTCGGGGTCGAATGCACGTAATCCGCACCGTAGAGCGCGCTGGCCTGCGAGCGCGCCGCCGAAACCGCCGTATCCGACAACGTCGTGGAGTCGGTACGCATATAGGTGATGTAGCCGTTCTCGTAAAGGCGCTGCGCGGTTCGCATCGTGCGGTCGGTGGAGAACCGCAGCTTTCGACCGGCCTCCTGCTGCAGCGTCGAGGTCATGAATGGCGCGTACGGCCTGCGGGTGTACGGCTTCTCCTCGACGCTGGACACGGTCAACTCGGTGCCCTGCAGCCCGTCGGCCAGCCGCCGGGCCTCGGACTCGTCGAGCAGCCGGACATCCGACTTGACCTTGAGCACACCGTCGGAGCCGAAATCCTTGCCGGTGGCGAGGCGCGCGCCGTCCACCGAGACCAACTTGGCGCCGAAGGTGCGCGGGCTCGCCTCGGCACCGGCATCGAGCGTCGCAGCGATGTCCCAGTAGGAGGCGCTCACGAAGGCGATCCGTTCGCGCTCCCTGCGCACCACGATCCTGGTCGCGACTGACTGCACCCGGCCTGCCGAGAGCTTCGGCATGACCTTCTTCCACAGCACGGGGGAGACCTCGTAGCCGTACAGGCGGTCGAGGATGCGACGGGTCTCCTGCGCGTCAACCAGGTCGATATCCAGATCCCTGGTGTTCTGCGCGGCGGCCTGGATCGCGTTCTCGGTGATCTCGTGGAAGACCATCCTGCGCACCGGAACCGTCGGCTTCAGCGCCTCAAGCAGGTGCCAGGCGATCGCTTCGCCTTCGCGGTCGCCGTCCGTCGCGAGGTAGAGCTCGTCGGCGCCCTTGAGCTTGGCCTTCAGGTCGGTCACCGTGGACTTTTTGTCCGGCGTGACGATATAGAGCGGCTCGAATCCGTTGTCCACATCGACGCCGAGCCTGGCCCAGGACTGTCCCTTGTATTTGGCAGGCACGTCGGCGGCACCGCGCGGGAGGTCACGGATGTGACCGCGAGAGGACTCCACGACAAAGCCGTTGCCAAGGTAAGACGCGATCTTGCGCGCCTTGGCAGGCGATTCCACAATCACAAGTCTGTGACCGCCACCGCCGGTCCCGTTGCCGCTGCTCTTGGTCCCTGCCACGCTGCCCTGCTCTCTGCAATCCAATGCTTCCGGCCCGCCAGTGTGCACCGGCCAGGGCCGTCATGGCCGCCCAGGTCGCCGCTGCATAGCCATTGTCACCATCAGTACCCCGTTACCGGATGGCATCGGTCTCTGGCGCGTCAGTGTGACACCGACCTGGCACTTCTTCGTTTCCAACGCATCCGTGAACTGCGGGTGCGCGTCCCAAGGCGCCAGGGACAAATGTGTTTAACATCACACTTCAATGCTGGCCCGACATCACATCGCTGCGGATCACACCGGTCGCGCAGAGCGACACCGGCGCACTCAGCCCGCTGGGGCACCGTGGCGATCACGGTGCCCCAGCGGGCTGATACGACGCGAACTTCGGTCAGCTCGAAGTGCCGACCTTCTCCGTGGGAGCGCTGTCATGCTGCCCATCGGTGATGGCGGTACTGCGCCGCTTGGAGATCACCACCGATGTCGCGATGATCAGCACAGCCACTACCGCGAAGATGATCCGCACCGCGGTCTGCATACCGGTCGCATCGACGCTGAGGGCCACCACCGCGGGCGCGATCAGCACCGCGACCAAGTTCATCACCTTCAGCAGCGGGTTGATCGCAGGACCCGCGGTGTCCTTGAACGGGTCGCCGACGGTGTCACCGATGATGGTCGCCTCGTGCGCGTCGGAGCCCTTGCCGCCGTAGTTGCCGTCCTCGATAACCTTCTTGGCGTTGTCCCAGGCCCCACCGGAGTTCGCAAGGAAGATGGCCATCAGCGTGCCACAGGCGATCGCCCCACCGAGGTAACCGGCGAGCGCATGTACGCCGAGCCCGAAGCCGACCGCGATCGGCGCGAAGATGGCCAACAGTCCGGGCGGCGCCAGTTCCCGCAGCGAGTCGCGGGTCACGATATCGACGACCTTGCCGTACTCCGGCTTAGCGGTGCCTTCCATGATCCCGGTGATCTCACGGAACTGCCGCCGCACCTCGTAGACAACAGCACCCGCAGCGCGGGACACCGCACTGATCGCCAGACCGGAGAACATGAACACCACGGCCGCGCCGAGGATCACGCCGACCAGGGTGGCTGGGCTGACAAGGTTGGCGACGAATCCGCCGGTGGCGTTCAGCGCCTGCTGGATCGAGGTGGAGTAGGAGCCGAACAGCGCGGTTGCCGCCAGAACTGCGGTGGCGATCGCGATGCCCTTGGTAATGGCCTTGGTGGTGTTCCCGACCGCGTCGAGGTCGGTGAGGGTCTGCGCGCCCTCGCCCTCCACGTCGCCCGACATCTCCGCGATGCCCTGCGCGTTGTCGGAGACCGGACCGAAGGTGTCCATCGCGACGATAACGCCGACCGTGGTCAGCAGGCCGGTGCCGGCCAACGCCACCGCGAACAGCGCCACCGCGCCACCGAGCAGGTAGGCGCCGTATACCGCGGCACTGATCACGATCGCGGTATAGACCGCGGACTCGAAGCCGATCGAGACTCCGGACAGGATCACAGTGGCTGCGCCGGTCAGCGAGCTCTTCGATACGTCCTGCACCGGTTTCTGCTCGGTACCGGTGAAGTGGCCAGTCAGCCAGAGGATGACGCCCGCGAGCAGGATGCCGATGATCACGGCGATCGCGGCGATCAGCGCCGGGTTGCCCGCGGTGCTCTTGATGGCGTCGCTCGCACCTGGCAGCGCACCGAACGAGTTCGGCAGGAAGGTGAACGCCGCGATCGTGCACAGCACCGCCGAGATCACGGCGGAGATGTAGAAGGAGCGGTTAATCGCGGCAAGTCCGCTCTCGCCGCTGCGCGCCTTCGTGATGTAGATGCCGATGACGGCGGTAATCACTCCGATGCCGGGCACGATCAGCGGGTAGAGCAGGCCCTTCGTGGCGAACGAGGTGCTGCCAAGGATCAATGCCGCCACCAGGGTGACCGCGTAGGACTCGAACAGGTCCGCTGCCATGCCGGCACAGTCGCCGACGTTGTCGCCCACGTTGTCGGCGATGGTCGCCGCGTTGCGCGGGTCGTCCTCCGGGATGCCCTGCTCGACCTTGCCGACGAGGTCAGCGCCGACATCCGCGGCCTTGGTGAAGATACCGCCGCCGACACGCATGAACATGGCGATCAGTGCAGCCCCGAAGCCGAAGCCCTCCAGTACCTTCGGTGCGTGGCCCGCGAAGGCGAGCACTACGATGCAGGCACCGAACAGCCCGAGGCCGACGGTCATCATGCCGACGACACCACCGGTGCGAAAGGCGACCTTCATGCCCTTCTCGCGGCCACCCGACTCGCGCGCCGCGGCCGCGACGCGGATGTTGGCCCTGGTCGCGAGCCACATACCGACGTAACCGACCGTGAAGGAGAATGCGGCGCCGACAAGGAAGAAGACAGAGCGTCCGACGCGTTCGCCCCAGCCGTCTGCCGGTAGCGCGAACAGCAACACGAACACGATCCCGCCGAAGATCAGCAGCGTTTGTCGCTGCCGGTTGAGGTACGCCGTGGCGCCTTCCTGTACCGCCTTGCCGATCTCCTGCATCTTCGCGGTGCCCTGGCCCGCGGCCAGCACCCCTCTGAGCAGGACATAGCCGACGGCTAGCGCGGCGAGTGCGACTACGGCGACGACGACCACGACACCGTAATCACCACCGGAGAGCGAGATGCCCTCCGCAAGGAACTGCCGGGACATGCGTCCTCCTGGTGAGTTCTGCCGTCTCCCTTCCGGAACCGGGGGCATACGCCCTCGGGGCCGGCGTCATTGTGGGAGCCCGACACGGCTAGTCAATTGTGCGACCCACCACAAATGGTGGGATCTGGCCGGAGTCTATGGGTAGAGGTGTGACACGAATCAACCCGTCCCAGAATATGTACTGTCAGTGATCAGTCCCCGGGCCAATTACTTACTTTCCGTGACATCGATCACAGAACGCGTTCGTCTGCCACCTTCGTCGCCTCGCGGCGCAGCGGGCAGACTCGGTGAGGTGCGCGTGGATCGGGTCGAGAGCGAGTTGCGGGGCAGCGGGCTGCTCACGCGAATCCTCGCAGGCATCCCAGCCGACGAGTCGCCGCTGACGCATGTCGCGGAGTTACCGGCGAGGATCGGCGAACATGTCGATTGGCCGCGATGGTCCGATCCCGACGTGCTCGCCGCACTGCGCCGTGCCGGCATCGCGCGGCCATGGCGGCACCAGGCTGATGCCGCGGAGCTGGCCAGGTCACGCCGAAATGTGGTGATCTCCACCGGAACCGCCTCTGGTAAGTCCCTCGCCTACCAGTTGCCTGTGCTCGGGGCGCTGCGCGGTGACCCGAAGGCGAGTGCCCTCTACCTAGCGCCGACGAAGGCGCTCGGCGCCGACCAGCTGCATGCGATCACCACCATGGGACTGCAGGCGATACGTGCTGCCAGCTTCGACGGCGACACACCGTCCGGGGAGCGGGACTGGGTGCGCGCCCATGCCAACCTGGTGTTCTCCAACCCCGACATGCTGCATCGCGGGGTACTGCCCGCCCACCACCGCTGGGCCCGGTTCTTCCGAAGGCTCGAATACGTGGTGATCGACGAATGCCACTCCTATCGGGGGGTATTCGGTTCGCACGTCGCATTGCTGCTGCGACGGCTCCGGCGGGTGGCGGCCCATTACGGCTCGGCACCGGTGTTCGTGCTGGCGTCGGCCACGGTGTCAGAGCCCGCTGCCGCTGCCGCGCGCCTGATCGGGGCGCCCTGTGAGGCGGTGACCACCGACACCTCTCCGGCGGGTGCTCGCACCATCGCGCTGTGGGAACCACCGCTCACCGGCGCGCGGTCGGGAGAGAATGGTGCGCCGGTGCGCAGGTCCGCGGGGGCCGAGGCAGGCAGGCTGCTCGCCGACCTGGTGAGGCAGGGGGCACGCACCCTCGCCTTCGTCCGCTCCCGCAGGGGCGCCGAGCTCGCGGCACTCAGCGCCAAGCGGCTACTAGCCGAGACAGCGCCAGGCCTGCCGTCACGCGTGGCCGCCTACCGCGCCGGTTACCTCCCAGAGGACCGCAGGCGCCTCGAACGCGCGCTGGACTCGGGCAGGTTGCTAGGTGTGGCGAGCACTAACGCGCTTGAGCTCGGCGTGGACATCGCTGGGTTGGACGCTGTGGTCGTCGCGGGTTACCCCGGCACGCTCGCGTCGTTCTGGCAGCAGGCCGGGCGGGCAGGCCGGGCGAGTGAGGACGCGCTCGTGGTGTTCGTGGCGCGTGACGACCCGCTGGACACCTACCTCGTGCACCATCCCGACGCGGTGCTCAATCAGCCGGTGGAAGCCACGGTCACCGACCCTGCAAACCCCTACGTGCTCGCCCCCCAGCTCACCTGCGCCGCTGCCGAGCTGCCGTTGACCGATGGCGATCTCAGCTCGTTCGGCGGCGAGCCCGCGCGGCAGGCGCTCGACTCGCTTGTCGCGGACCGGGTGCTGCGGCGGCGACCGAATGGCTGGTTCTATACCTCCCACGACCGGCCACACGTCCGCGTGGACATCCGCGGGTCGGGTGGTGCGCAGGTCGCGGTTGTGGAGGCTGACACCGCACGGTTACTCGGCACCGTCGAGGAAGGGACAGCCTGCTGGCAGGTCCACCCTGGCGCGGTGTACCTGCATCAGGGCCGGTCGTACGTGGTCGACGAACTAGATCTCGATGCGGCACTCGCGCTGGTGCACGCCGAGGATCCGGAGTGGTCGACCTCGCCACGTGACCTGGTGGATGTGTCTGTCGTGCGCACGTTGCGGCGCAGCGATCACGGTGGCGGCGTCACCGCGTGTCTTGGGGAAGTTGAGGTGACCTCGCAGGTCGTCGGCTACCTACGCCGACTGCCTTCGGGAGAGATCGTCGACCAGGTGGCTCTGGATCTGCCTGCACGCACACTGCGGACACGTGCCGTCTGGTACACGGTCGGCTCGGAGTTACTCGCCGACTGTGGTGGCAGGACACCGGGGAGAGCCGGTCTGTCTCCGGCCCAACTCCCCGGTGCCCTGCATGCCGCCGAGCATGCGGCAATCGGCCTGCTTCCGTTGTTTGCGACCTGCGACCGATGGGACATCGGCGGAGTGTCCACCGCGTTGCATCCGGACACCGGGGAGGCGACGGTGTTCGTGCACGATGGCCATCCGGGGGGAGCCGGTTTCGCCGACCGCGGCTTCGCCGCGCTCGTCCCATGGTTGGCCGCAACTCGGGAGGCCATTGCTGCCTGCGAGTGCCCGGCCGGTTGCCCGTCCTGTGTTCAGTCGCCCAAGTGTGGAAACGGCAACGAACCGCTGGACAAGGCTGGTGCGGTGGCCGTGCTGGACACGGTGCTTCCGCTGTTGCGGAGTCCAGGCATCCAGCACGGCCGAGTCCTTTCTCCCCGGGGTGAACCCGGGTGATCGTTCTGGTTCAGGCAGCCTTGCTGACTGCCATGGCAAGTTCGGTCGACACGTGCAGCGCGCGCACCACGGCGTCCTGCACCAGCTCAGCTTCCGGTAGCCGCCAACCGCACACCTCCGGCTTCACTCGCCAGTGAGCGATGCCATGCTGGTACGGCGTGGGCGGCAGGGGTATCCAGCTGCCCTCGCCGTGCAGGATGACGGACTCGGTGTCACGTAGTTCACGACGGCTGCCGCCGGATTCTGTGAGGAACAACCACTGTCCTTCCGGGGTAGCCACGATCGGCACGGGACCACCCGCGGCACGGAGTACCGCGGCAGTACGGCGGCCGAGTTGGTCGTCGACTTCGATCGCGCTGAGCACCGTCCCGGTGGCGGCAAGCAGGCTGTACGGGCGCCCACTCCACCATTCCGCGACCTGTTGCGGAGAGCTGGGGATGCCGCGTGCCCAGTCGTCGTGCAGCGGGACCGGACCGGCGCTCAAGTCACCGTCGCGGCCTGCCCAGCGCAGCTCTGTCGGATAGGTACCTGGCAACACTGGCCAGCCACGCGAGGCGAGGCCGATCGCCTCCGCCCGCAGCTCGATGCGGAAGGCACCGCGCCAGCTATCCGACCAGTCCATCTCTTCTGCCTCCTGAAAGCTCCTACTCGGACTTTCTGTCCGTGGACACCATGTCGCTGCCCACACTTGACTCAACTGCAGATTCCGAGCGTTGGGTAGCGGTCGTCGACAACCGGTAGCTCCGTAACGCTCAGTGTCATCGAGCTGAACGCCGGGCCTATCTACCTCGCACCGGGTTTTGCGGCCAGCAACATGCACGTGGACGGTGTGACTCCACTCACCGTGCGTGGGTGACCGCTCCGCGCAGCCGCAGCATTCAGCGGATCACGGGACCCGCCCTGGCGTGAGATGTCACGGTGCGACCACTAACAGGCAGTCCACTCAGCGCCGAGGGCTTGGCCGAGGCCACCACGAGCGCATCCCATCCCGAGAGCCGGCACGATCGCAGTGTCGTGCCCATATGACGAGCGACCCAGCGGGCCCTGCGGCACGCAAATTGCTCGCCAGTCGGCGCGTACGCCGCTGCCGCCAGCGCCGAAAGATCCGCCGCGGATTCGACGCGGTGCCTGGTCACCGTCGCGGAGCCCACCATCACGATCACGGCCGCGATCAGGAACACCACGGCGATGCCCGCAACGGTCCATATAGTCGCGGAGCCACGTTCAGCGGACGAGCGACCGCTCGCGGCGACGACCCGGCCGCTCATCGCCCGCTTGCCCCACCGTAGACGCCAGGTTCGGCGACCGCGAACGCCCTGGCATCAAGGTGAACGCCCGGCAACAGGCCACCAGCGGGCTCGGACCGCACGTCGACCGAAACCTCGTCGCCCCGCACGGACACCGACAGCCTGGCGCCAGGCGCGATCCGGTCGACCGCCCCGTGTGCCCTGCCAGACTCGCCACGCGCGACGAGCCGAGCCGCTTCCCGCGCGGCGTCGGTACAGCGGAGTTGATCGAGCACCGCCACCAGGCAGGCCAACGCGAGTACTAGCACCGCGACGAAGGCGGCCAGCGCGATCGCCGCTTCCACTGTCACCATGCCGCAGTCGCTGCCCCGGCTGGTGGCGGCGCACGACATCAGAAGCTCGCCGTCAGCGCACGCTGCACCAACGAGGTCAGCGCGCTAACCACGGAATCCCCGGTGACGACCGCATACAGGACGCCCGCGAACGCGGCCGCGGCGATGGTTCCGATCGCGTATTCAGCCGTACTCATGCCGTCCTCCGACGCCAGCAACTCGGGCAAGCGGCCGGATCGCCTACCCAATGAACGTGCCAACTCCCCTGCGATGTCCCTACCAGGCAACCGCTGCTTCATGATCTCCTCCATCTCGTCGAACCTTGACCGTCCACTATGGACACATCCGCTACCACGAAGCCAGCAACCTGCTGGCCAGCCCGATCACCACCGGGACCACTCCGAGGCACAGGAATGCCGGCAGGAAGCAGAGCCCGAGCGGTCCGGTGATCAGCACGCCGGCACGCGCCGAGGACGCCTCCGCGGCGTCGCCCGCGGCATCGCGGACCGATATGGCCAGCGCGCTCGCCATATCGGCGAGGGCGGACCCGGAGCGAGCGGTCCTGCGCGCGCCCCTTGCCAACGCGACGGTCTGCTCACAGTCGAGCGCTGGTGCCCATGCCGCGACCGGATCGGCGCCGAGGGCGAGCAGGTCCGCGGTGCGCAGCAATGCCGCGTCGGCAGGTCCCGGCGCCCGCACCGCCACCGCACGGATCGCGGCGGGCACCGGCAAACCCGCTCGCAGGCAGGCTGCCAGCAGATCCCACGTCGACGCCAGCCGGAGCGCGACACCGGCGTCATCGCGCCGGGGCTGGGATCGGCGACGAAGCAGCAACCGCGCCGCCACATACCCAGCGGCGGCGCTGAGGACTCCCACAGGCAGGCAAACAGGCCAACCGGTCACGACCGCTGCCATGCCAGCACAGGCGAGGCCAGCGGCGGCGGGCAGCAACTGCGCCCTCCCGCCTGCCTGGCTCGGCCGTGGGCACGAGCCGGGCAGCATCGCGCGGACACGTGCGGAGACCGCCCTCGGCGCGGGATCGATCAGTATCGCGGCAGCCAGCGATACGGCGACGCCGGTAAAGATGATCACGGCAACACCGGCCGCTCGGTCAGCCAGGCGCTCCACCGGACCCCGGCACAGATCAGTCCACTGCCCAGCAGCGCGAGCCACTGCCCTGTGGGGCCGAGCAGTACCCGCACCGGATGGGCACCCATGGCCTCGCCGAGCACGATCCCGACCGCGGGAAGCGCGGCCAGTACCGTCGCCGACGACCTCGGACCAGCCATCCTGGCATGCACAGCGGCCGCGAAGCGTGCCCTATGGGCGAGGTCCATCCGCACCGCGTCGAGGACGTCGGCGAGACCGAGTCCGTGCCGCCCGGCCAGATCCCATGCGGTGGCGAGCTGGTCGAGGACCCCGACCAGCTCTGGTGCGCGGTCCGCGCCGCGGCTGAGCGTGCACCGCACGTCGCCGCCGAGCCTGCCCGCGGCGGCGATCATGCGCATGACGCCAGCCGCCGGTGGCGCGCACTCCTCGGCCGCGGCCGAGGCGCACGCCGCCGGATGCCCACCCGCCCGCAGCCCCCCGACCAGCGATGTGAGCGCGTCGACTATCCCTGCCGTTGCCTGTGCGCGGCGACGCGACAGGCGACGAGCACGAAACCTGCCCTCAACCGTCCACACCAACAACGTCACCGCGACTGCGATCGCCGGGCCTGCCGTCAGCCCGACAACGGCAGCTGTCCCGGCGAGCAGTAGCAGCCTGCTTGGCACCGGAATGCGGCGGGCAAGCAATCGGGCGCCCGGTCGCGGCGCCCGCAAACGCGTGGCAGCAGGCCGCAGCGGCCAGCACAACGCCGCGGTCCCGACTAACCCGACAGCGAGGCTCAGCACGGCAGCCTCGTCCCGCTGCGGGCCATCAGGTCAGCGAGGGCGCGGCGGCCGGTCCATTCACCGTCGCGCCACACCGGAAGCACCCGCACGCCATCCGCAGCGCGCTCAAGTATTCCGATCTCCGCGAGCCGCCTGCTGCCTGCGGCATCGCGGCGCATGTGCAACAGCACCTTGACGGCGGGCGCGAGCTGGCTGTGCAGCGCAGATCTGGACAGTCCGCCGAGCGCGGCAAGCGCCTCCAGCCTCGCCGGGATCTCCGCAGGCGAATTCGCGTGCACCGTGCCCGCGCCGCCGTCGTGACCGGTGTTCAATGCCGCGAGCAGCTCGCAGACTTCCGAGCCCCGGCACTCCCCGACGACCAACCGATCCGGCCGCATCCGCAGCGCCTGCCGCACCAGCGCCCGCACCGTGACTTCGCCCGCGCCCTCGATGTTGGGCGGCCGAGCCACCAGCCGAACGACCTGTGGGTGACGCGGCTGCAGCTCACCCTCCTCCTCTACGCATACGATCCGTTCCTGTGCCGGGACGCAGCCGAGCAGCGCGGCGAGCAATGTGCTCTTGCCGGAGCCGGTCGCGCCCGACACCAGCAGCGCGAGCCGTGCCCGCACTATCGCGGTGAGCACCGACGCGGTTTGTTCGTCGAATGTGCCAAGCCGACACAGTGCGGCAAGGTCGTGGGCGGCGGGCCGCAGCACCCGCAGCGAGAGGCAGGTGCCATCCGCTGCAATAGGCGGCAACACCGCGTGTAGCCGCACCCTGCCGAAGGGACCGCTTCCCGGCAGCCAGCCATCCACGTACGGCGCCGCATCGTCCAGCCTGCGACCTGCCGCCAGCGCCAGCCGCCCAGCCAGCCGCCGCACGGCTTCCTCGTCGGGGAACTGGACTTCGCTGGGTCGCAGCCCGCCAGGGCCGTCCACCCAGACCTGGCGCGGGCCGGTCACCAGGACGTCGGTGGTGCCCGGCGCGCGCAGCAACGGTTCAAGCGGGCCTGCGCCGACGAATTCCTGTTGCAGTACGCGCAGCGTGCGCAGCATGTCGCCGTCGGCAAGCACGCCACCTGCCTCCGCCCTGACGGCCTCGGCTACGACGGCAGGGGTGATCGCGCCGTTGCCGCCCGCCAACCGCAACCGAACCCGTTCGACCAGATCCGTCACGAGGCCGCCCTCGCTTGCTCGGGCTCCCGCAGCGCGTCGAGCACCGTCGCGGCCGCCGTCGCCAGCGGGCCACGCGAGCGCAGCCGGAACTGGCCGCGTTCCAGCGCGACCGCTATGCCGGGCTCGGGCCGCATCGCGGCTAGCAGCGGCAACCCGACGGCAGCCGCGACTTCCCGCGCCATCAAGCCGCCAGGCGCCGGACCTCTGACTACCGCGCACGGGGTGGCTCCGCTGTCTCGCACCCGTACCAGTACTTGCTTGGCTGCGGCGCATGCCCTGACCTCGGCAGGCAGCACCAGCACGGTGAGGTCAGCCCGCTCCAGCACGACGCACGCCGCCTCCGGGAGATCTCTCCCGAGGTCACAGACCACCACCTCGCCGGCCCGACGGCCCGACTCCACCACGGTGGCCACCGCATTGGGTTGCGGCCCAGGCCCTTCCCGATCGCACGAGAGCACCGTCAGCCTGCCGCGGCCCTGCGTACGGCCCGGCAGAGCGGCGTGCAGCGACGACGCTGCCACTCTGCCGTCGGAGAGCCGTAACTCCGGCCAGCGCAGCCCCTCCTCGGCTTCCGCACCCAGCAGCAAGTCCGCGCCACCGCCAAGTGGATCGCCGTCCAGCAAGAGCGCATTCGCACCGCCGCGCAGCACCGACAGCGCGACCGCCGCGGCGAACACAGATGCCCCCGCACCGCCTCGTCCGCCGAGTATCGCAAGCACTTTGCCCGCGTCCGTGGCAGGCCGATCGACGGTGTCTGCGAAGGCGCTGATCAACCACGACTCGGCGGCGGGTAGCACGAGCACCTGCTCCGCACCAATGGCTACCGCCTGTTGCCACACCGCCTGTTCCGGCTCCCGATGGCTGACCACGATCACGCCCGACCTGCGCGCCAGCTTCGCGTTTGCGACCGCAGTGGCGCCCGGACCGTCAAGCAGCACCAGCGGTGCCTTCTGCCATCGAACTCGCAGCCCCGGGAGATCCGGTACTCGTTCCAGATCGCATCCAGCGGCCGCCGCGAGCCGAAGGAGATCGTCGAGTAACGGCTCCGCCGCGATCATGGCGACCGGCCGATCTTCAGTCATCGCTGCCCCGTCCCTCAGACCCTCGCCGGTGTTTCCGGCCAGGCGCCCACGGTCGCCCGTTCCTGCCGCGTCAGCAATAACCTGTGATCAACTTGTGGATAACCCCCTCACCTGTGGACAACTACAGGCACCCCTGCTGGTAGCACCAGCGCTCCGCGAGCGTTGTCGCCGCCGCCGGGAAGGTTTCCAAGAAACCGAACAGGGTCGGAGACAGCCCCACCAGGGCGAGGGCACCATCAGGGTCGGAGACAGCCCCGCCAAGGCGAGGGCACCACCGAGGTGAGGAAACCGCACCGCGGGGGTCTCGGGGGGCTCGGCCCCCCGGCAAGCATCGCCGCCACCGGGAAGGTTTCCCAAGAAACCGAACAGGGTTTGGGGACGGCCCCCGCCAGGGGGGAGGGGCGGGGGCCGTCGAAGGTTCAGTCCCGGGGGGTCGGACTGAACCGTCTGGCACGCGGCCAGACTCCCCCACTGTATCTCGCTGGGTCCGCTCCTCGCTGCCCCTTCCGAAAATCGATCCGCAACGGGCGTGCCGGGGATGGATTCGCCCGCTTCTATGCTGCTCTGGTGGACGATCTAGCGACCGACCCGCCAGTACCACCTGGGGCGCGTGTAGCGGCATTCTTCGATCTGGACAAGACGATCATCGCAAGATCGAGCATGCTGGCCTTCTCACGCCCGTTTTTCGCCGAGGGCATCATCAACCGGCGGGCGGTGCTCAAGAGCGGGTACGCGCAGTTGATGTTCTTGCTTGGTGGCGCGGAGGCGGATCAGATCGACCGCATGCGAGAGTACCTGACAAGGCTGTGCGCAGGCTGGGACGCTGCCCAGGTACGAGCGGTGGTCGAGGAGACGCTGCACGACATCGTGGATCCGCTGGTGTATTCGGAGGCCGCCGAGCTGATCGCCGAGCATCAGGCGTGCGGGCACGACGTGGTGGTGATCTCGGCTTCCGGCCAGGAGTTGGTCGCGCCTATCGCACGGATGCTGGGTGCTCAGCACAGCGTGGGTACGTCGATGGTGATAGCCGAGGGCAAGTACACCGGTGAGTTGGAATTCTACTGTTACGGCGAGCAGAAGGCCGAGGCGATCGTCGAGTTGGCCGCGACGCACGGCTACCGGCTGGAGCACTGTTACGCCTACACCGATTCGGTCACCGACCTACCCATGTTGGAGGCGGTGGGCCGCCCTTGCGTAGTCAATCCGAACCGTGCGCTGCGCAGGATCGCGACCGAGCGGGGGTGGGAGGTGCGAACCTTCTCCGGCGCGGTGTCGCCTGCGAGGCGGCTGACGTCCTCTGCGACGTCTACGGTCGCGGCGACCGCTGTCGGGTTGGGCGCTGTCGCGGCAGGGGTCACCTGGTACGGGATGCAGCGCCGACGCAAGGACTGAGTTCGGCATCCGGAAACCGGGAGTGGCACTGTTGGGTCTGTCTGTGTGGGCAGCCATGACTGTCCCCACCCGCTCGGCGGTACCGCTGGCCGGATTCAGCTGAAGTTCGGTGTTTCCAACACAGTCCGTTGCTTGACCGGTGCACCCGTCTGAGGTCTTGCCGTGGCGCCGGTGACGGGTACAGACTGCAGGTGCGGACATCGGATCGGCCAGGGGCCCAGCGAGGAGAAGCTGAAGCCCACCCCGTTCGATCTCCGTGCGCGGACACCAGGCACCCACGCGCAGCACGCCGCGGGAGGCTTGTCGTCAATGGACTGCGTACCCGGGACGCCGGACGCCGAGTTCGTACATTTGCGACGACATCAGTTGCAGCTTGGTAACCCGAGTTGCCCGCGCTGATGGGCGG
>JBOHEL010000039.1:0-17709 GCA_050700995.1 Sciscionella sp.
TGCCCAGGCTCCGGTATCGCGGGCAATGTGGACGGAAGTGGCATGCAGGCACGGTCGATCACGCCCGCAAGTATCCCCTGCTGAAAGTGGCTCTTGTGTCGTTGAGGTACACAAGAGCCACTTTCAGCACACACTTTGGAACAAGAGCCACTTTCAGCACATCACAGGTCGTCGGGGGGGAGGCGCCAGAAGGGCGACACCGGGCCGATGCCCGCCCCCAGCGGGTAACCGTGCTGCACCGCGCGGGAGATGAAGCGCTTGCCATACCGCACGGCTTCGGGCATCGCCATGCCCCGCGCCAGCGCTGACGTGATCGACGCTGCCATGGTGTCGCCGCCGCCGTGAGTGTGTGGGGTGACCACGCGTGGTCCGGATAGTTCGGTGAACTGATGGCCGTCGTAGAGCAGGTCGACGCAGTCGGCATCCTGGGTGAGATGCCCGCCCTTGACCAGCACCCAATCCGAACCGAACTCGTGCAGTGCGACGGCGGCATCTCGTTGCTGCTCGGCTGCGAGCACCTCGATCCCGGTGAGCAGTCGTATCTCGTCGAGATTGGGCGTGATCAGCGTGGCGTGGCGGAAGAGTGCGGTGCGAAAGGCCTGTAACGCGTTCTCCCGCAGCAGCGGGTCACCGTGCATCGAAGCGGCAACCGGGTCGACCACCAGTGGGGTCCGCCCGGTCCGCCCGATGCCCACCTTCTCGCAGACACCAGCCACCGCGGTGATGATCTCCGAGGTTGCCAGCATCCCGGTTTTGGCCGCGCCCACTCCCATATCGCCTGCTACCGCTTCGATCTGGGCGACAACCGTTTCGACCGGGATCTCCATGAAACCGTGCACGCCAAGGGAGTTCTGCACCGTGACCGCAGTGATGGCGGTCATGCCATGCACCCCGCAGGCGAAAAACGTGCGCAGGTCGGCCTGGATTCCCGCACCGCCACCGGAATCCGAGCCTGCGATGGTCAGCGCCGTGGGTGGCGTCAGCGCCTCGTGAGCTGTCATTGTCGGACCACAGGCAGGTAGACCTGCCCACCAGCCTGCGCGAACTCCTCCGATTTGGTCTTCATACCGACATCGATGGCATCCACAGTGGAAAGACCATGTTTTTCGGCGTAAGCGCGGACGTCCTGGGTGATCCGCATCGAGCAGAACTTGGGGCCGCACATCGAGCAGAAGTGCGCGGTCTTGGCAGGTTCTGCTGGCAGCGTCTCGTCATGGAACAAACGTGCGGTATCAGGATCGAGCGAAAGACTGAACTGGTCGTACCAGCGGAATTCGAAGCGTGCCTTGGACAACGCGTCGTCCCGCTGCTGCGCCCTCGGGTGCCCCTTGGCCAGGTCGGCGGAATGCGCTGCGATCTTGTAGGTGATCACGCCGGTCTTCACGTCGTCGCGGTTGGGCAGGCCGAGGTGCTCCTTCGGCGTGACATAGCAGAGCATCGCGGTGCCTGCCCAGCCGATCTGAGCTGCCCCGATCGCCGAAGTGATGTGGTCGTAACCCGGAGCGACATCCGTCGCAAGTGGACCAAGCGTGTAGAACGGTGCCTCCCCGCAAAGCTCCTCCTCCAGCCTGACGTTCTCCACGATCTTGTGCATCGGCACGTGGCCAGGCCCCTCGATCATCACCTGTACGCCGTGCTCGCGAGCGATGTGCGTGAGCTCACCGAGGGTGCGCAGCTCCGCGAACTGCGCTTCGTCGTTCGCGTCGGCGATACTTCCCGGCCGTAGTCCGTCGCCGAGTGAGAATGTCACGTCGTACTCGCGCAAGATCTCGCACAGTTCCGAGAAATGCGTGTACAGGAAAGACTCCTGATGGTGCGCAAGACACCAGGCTGCCATGATCGAACCACCGCGCGACACGATCCCAGTGACTCGTTTCGCGGTAAGCGGAACGTAGCGCAGCAGCACACCGGCATGCACCGTCATATAGTCGACGCCCTGCTCACACTGCTCGATCACGGTGTCGCGGTATATCTCCCACGTCAGCTTCTCCGGCTCACCGTTGACCTTCTCCAACGCCTGGTAGATAGGTACCGTGCCGACCGGGATCGGGGCGTTGCGCAGAATCCATTCCCTGGTCTCGTGGATCCGCTTGCCGGTGGAGAGGTCCATCAGGGTGTCCGCGCCCCAACGGGCGGCCCACACCATCTTCTCCACCTCGTCCTCGACGGAGGAGGATACCGCCGAGTTGCCGATATTGGCGTTGATCTTCACAAGGAACTTCTTACCGATGATCATCGGTTCGGATTCGGGGTGCTTCCGATTGACCGGGATCACCGCGCGCCCGATCGCCACCTCGTCGCGCACGAACGTGGCGGGTACACCCTCCCGTTCAGCGATGAACTCCATCTCACGGGTGACAACCCCTGCTCTGGCCCAGTCGAGTTGAGTACGGTGATCACGGCCGTCATGCCAGCCGTCCCGCATCCTGTGTAGTCCATTGTGTACGTCGATGGCGGTGGCCTCGTCGGTGTATGGGCCGGATGTGTCGTACAGGTCGATGTGCTCGCCGTTCGAGAGTTCCACCCGTCGAAATGGCACCCGCAGTTCACCCACATACACCTTATGCGACCCGGAAATCGGTCCAGTGGTGATGGTGGGGCGGATGTCGTTCTCAAGCGCGGTCATGAAAACTCCTTCCCTACGCCGGCATTACCCGGTCAGGTTCCTCCGGTCGGCGACACCGGTCGGTAGCGTTCCGACGCAGTCGCCCTCTCAGCCCGCTGTGGTGCGAGCTCCCGTGGCATGTGCAATTGTCCTGGCCGAGGTTAGCGGGTGTAGCCGGTCCCGCCAACCCCCGCCGCTCGGCACGATGGGGGAAAACGCCCGCTATTTCCCCGAACCCACCGGAGGACGGAACGGCAAGAGGGTGGGGTGTGAATGGTGAGTTCAGCCGAAAGGGTCTGGTTCGCTCGACGGGTCCCAGGTCAGGCCGGGTACGCCCCACTCATTGCGCTTGAGCATCCGCTTGGCCTCCCGCGCGTGCCTGCCGACAAGCCGGTCAAGGTAGACGTAGCCGTCGAGGTGATCGACCTCATGCTGGAAGCAGCGCGCGAGGAATCCGGTGCCCTCCGCCTCGACGGGATCGCCGTCGCCGTCGAAGCCGGTAACCTTCGCCCAGTCGGCACGGCCGGTGGGAAAGGACTCGCCCGGCACCGAAAGGCAGCCCTCCCAATCGTCCTCGGGGTCGGGCATCCCCTCCGGTGTCGCTGAGGTCTCCAGCACCGGGTTCACCACGACACCGCGATGGCGCACGTGCTCGTCATCGGGGCAGTCATAGACGAATACCCGCAGGTCGATCCCGATCTGATTGGCAGCGATGGCGGCGCCGTTCGCCGCGGTGTTGGTCTCGATGAGGTCCTCGATCAGCGTGCGCAGTTCGTCGTCGAACGACTCCACGGACCGGGTCGGCTTGCGCAGCACGGGATCGCCGACGATCCGGATCGGGTGAACCGTCATGCCGGCACTCTATCGAGCGCGCCGAGGGCGGACGCGCCGGGCGCAAGATCCCGTCCGATCGGCGTCCGCGATGATGTAATGGTGCGCGAACAACATGGCTGTAACTATGTTGGCCATGAGAGTTCGGCAGGACAGCGAGGGCGAGGAGCCAGATGGACGCCGCAAACGCAGTGAGCGAGCAGACTCCCCGAGCTTCGACGCACCCTTCGCACGATAGTGCGGGCGAGTCACCGGCCTGCCTGACCCCTCGTGAACAGGCGATTCTGGCATTCGAGCGGCAATGGTGGAAGTACGCCGGCGCCAAGGAACGTGCCATCCGCGAGTTGTTCGACATGTCCTCCACGCGCTACTACCAGCTGCTCAACGCCCTCGTCGATCGTCGCGATGCGCTCGAGGCAGACCCGATGCTGGTCAAACGCCTGCGGCGGATGCGAGCCAGCAGGCAACGCGCCAGGGGTGCCCGCAGGCTCGGAATCGAGCTGAGGTGAACCGATGAGTCCCGCTGCGAACAAGGGCAAGATTGCTGGTGTGGCGCTGATCGCGGTGGCTGCCGCGGCACTGGTCGTCGGCATCGTGACCGCGGTGACGAGTGGTGGTTCCGGCAACCAGGCGTCAGGGCAGGGTCCGCGACCCGTCACGGGGAGCCATGCTCCCGGTGCCGCACGTACTGGTGGTTCCTCCGCCACCCACGGCGCATCGCACACTGCCAAGCCGAGCGCTACGTCCACCTCCTCGTCCACCTCCTCCCACACCACGCGGCCGCCGTTGGGCGCCACGACCACGGTGATCGCCGCGCCACCGGCAGGTAACAACCAGAACGGGGAGGCGCAGCAGGCAGCGCAGCGCAGCGGCGCCGACAAGAGCGCGCCGGTGCGGGTATACAACAACAGCACGATCAAGGGCCTGGCGAGTCGGGCCGCGGCCGATATTCGACGCGACGGCTACCACGTGGTCGAGGTCAGCAATTATCCCGGCGGCGTCATCCCGACCACCACCGTGTACTACCGGCCAGGTACGCACGAGCAGGGCACGGCTGACTCTTTGGCCAAGGCGATCGGTGCCAGGGTGGCTCCGAGGTTCGCGGGCATTCAGCACGCCAGTCCCGGGGTGATCCTTATCGTCACCAAGGATTACCAGGCCTCCTAGCAGCGGTTCTCGGCGTAGGCGGCGAGCGTGGCGAGTTGTGCGGGATCCAGTGACGGGCGGACGGCCGAGCGCGCTTGTGCCAGGTGCGCTCCGGTGACCTCAGCGGCGTCGAGCGACTCCCGCATCGCGCTCAGCGCGGACTCCCTGACCAGCGCGGAGCAGTCGGCCGCGGAGTAGCCGTCCAATTCGTTCGCGATGGCAGCGAGGTCGACGTCTGCCGCCAATGGGGTGTTCCTCGCGGCCGCACGCAGTATCTCATGCCTGGCGGCGGCATCCGGTGGCGGAACGTAGACAACCCGCTCCAGCCTGCCCGGCCGCAGCAGCGCGGGGTCTACCAGGTCAGGGCGGTTGGTCGCGGCCAGTATGACGACATCCCGCATCGGTTCGACACCGTCGAGTTCGGTGAGCAGCGCGGCGACCACCCGATCGGAGACACCGGAATCCGAGGACTGGCCGCGGCGGGGTGCCAGCGCATCCACCTCGTCGAGGAAGATCATGGTCGGCGCGGCCCTGCGCGCCTGGGCGAACAGGTCACGGACGGCCCGTTCCGACTCCCCGACCCACTTGTCCATCAGCTCGGCGCCCTTGACCGCGAGCACATTGAGCCTGCCGGTGCCGGCCAGCGCGCGCACCAGGAAGGTCTTCCCGCAACCGGGCGGTCCGTAGAGCAGCACGCCACGCGGCGGCCGCACGCCTAGCCGGGCAAACGAATCCGGGTACCGCAGCGGCCACAGCGCGGCCTCGGTGAGCGCCTGCTTCACCTCGGTCATGTTCCCGACGTCGTCCAGTCTGAGACCGCCGGTAGCGAGTACATCCTGGGTGGCCATCGAGGAAGGCCGCACGGTCTCAGCCGCCCCGAGCAGGTCCTGCTGGGTGATCCTCGGCTCGGTGCCGGCTTCCTTTCCGAAGCGCAACGCGGCCCGCACCGCCGCCTCCCGGCACAGCGCCGCGAGGTCGGCTACCACGAAGCCTGGCGTGTGCTCAGCGACGGCGGCGGTGTCCACGCTGGGATCCAGCGGGACCTCCTTGAGCAGTAACCGCAGCAATTCCGCACGGTCGACCTCCTCGGGCAACGCCAGCGTGAGTTCCCTGTCCACGAGCGAGGGATCGCGCAGCCGCGGGTCGGTGGCGCTGGCGTGCGCGGTTGTCGCCACGACGGCAATGCCGGGCGTGGCGATCGCGGTACGTAGTGCGTCCAGCACGACGGTGGCCACCGGTGGAGGTTGGCTTGCGGGGAGCAGCACGTCGACATCGGTGATCAGCAGCACGCACTGGCCGCCCGCCTCCGCCGCGCTCGCGGCCGTGTCGATCGCCTGCCCTACCTTCTCGGCTGCCGCGTTTGCCTCAAGCGCTGCGATACTCGGCGCCGCGAGTTGCACCAGCCCGGCACCGACCGTGTGTGCTACGGAGCGCACCAGACTGGTCTTTCCGACGCCTTCCGGCCCTGCCAGCAGCACGCCCAGCCGGGGACTGCCCCCGAGGCGCGTCAGCAACTCCGGCTGGGTGAACGCAAGTTCGAGCCACTCGGACAACGTGTGTGCGGTGTCCTGAGCGCCGATCAGGTCTGTGATCGGCCGAGGTGTTTCGGGGATCGCGGCGACCGATTCCCGGCGAACGGTGTCGCGGGCGGGGATCGCGGCGACGGATTCCCGGTCGCCGGTTCGGGCGCCGTCGCGCCACCCGACGACGGTCGTGGGTTGCACGGACAATGCGCCTGCGGGGTCGGCTGCGGTGATCGTGATGAGTTCCGAGGTCCAGCCCGTCGGGATCGCCGCCGACAACCTCGCGCGCGCGGCGCTCACGTCGGCGCCCGGTGGCGGCGCGAGATCCTGCGGCAGCAACGACACCGCATCACCGACGCTGATCACCTTGCCGATCAGCGCCAGCCGCAGCGTCTCCGGATCGAGCCCGGCCCTTGCCATCCGCGATCCGGACACCGTGATCGATCGCGCCGCCGTGACCTGCACCGGAGCTAGCACAATCTCGGCGTTCTCGGTTACTCCGAGGTTGGACAGGGTCACATCGTCCACCAGTACGACTCCCGGCGCGCTGTCTCCAGCGGCTACCGCGGCCAGCGCCGCGGACACCCTGGCACCGGTGAGCGCTACCGCATCCCACGGGCGTAAACCGAGCGCGTCGAGCACCTCTGGATGCAACCGCACCACGCCGCGCCGGGTGTCCAATGCGGACGGTGAGAGCCTGGTCGTCAGCGTGATCTCTTGTGACACGCCTGCGACTCTACGGGCGCGGGGGCTGGCCGTGGCGGCGCAGGCCGGTGCGCCGCCAGCGCCGGTCGCCATGCCGCGGCGCGCGCTCCGGTGGCAGCGTCAGGCCCCGAGGCACTACGGGCAGGTGCTCGCCGGTGTCACGTCTCGGCATCCCCACGGCTCGCCGCGCTGCTCCGGCCACCCTGCGCAACCGCGGCGGGTGCAGCCCGAGCCGCCTGGTGGTCCGGCCGCGCCTGATGGCCCTGCGCTCCTTTGGCGGCACGTCCCACGCTTCCGGATGCTTGGCAAGCCAGTGGTAGCGCCGTACCGCGTAGGGCAGATGCAGCAGGTAGACCACCATCGCCGCGACGACGGTGCCCATAGGGAAGGTGACGACGGCGGCGGCCAGCAGCCCCACCAGAACCAGTAGCGGAGCCGCGGCGCGAGCGGGCACCCTGATGGTCTTCAGCGACAGCGTCGGTATCCGGCTGATCAGCAGTGCGGCAACGGCAAGTGTCCAGATATCGACCGCGATCTGTGAGGTCCACCACCCGCTGCCGAACTGGATCTGCAGCATCATCGGTAGCAGTGCGAGCAGTCCGCCTGCGGGCGCGGGCACGCCGACGAAGAACTCCTTGGCGAACGGCGGTTTGTCGGTGTCGTCGAGCAGGGTGTTGAACCGCGCCAGCCGCAGCACCATGCACACAGCGAAGATCAGCGTGACCACCCAGCCGACGCGGTACTCATGGGTCTTCCACACGAACACCACGAGGCCGGGGGCGACGCCGAAGGAGATGGCGTCACACAGCGAGTCCAACTCCGCGCCCATCTTGGAAGTGGCGTCGAGCAGCCGGGCGATCCGACCGTCCAGGCCGTCGAGTACGGCGGCGACCGCGACCATGGCGACGGCGATGGAGTAATGGCCCGCGAGCGTGAACTGCACGGCCGAGAGCCCGGCACACAGTGCGAGCACGGTGATCGCGTTCGGCAGCAGGCGAACCCCGGGGGAGGCGGTCATGGCTCAGACCCCAGCGGTAGCTCGGCCAGCACCGTCTCGCCGCCGACGGTGCGCTGCCCTTGCTCGACCAGCACGCGGGCATTGAGTGGGAGGTAGGTGTCGAGGCGGGAGCCGAAGCGAATCAGGCCGTAGGTCTGGCCTGCCGCCACCCGCTGCCCTTCGGAGATGTGGCAGACGATTCGGCGTGCCACTAGGCCCGCGATCTGCACCACCGGGATCTGATGGCCGGATTCGGTGTGCAGCAGTACCGTGTTGCGCTCGTTATCCTCGCTGGCCTTGTCCAGGTCCGCGGAGAGGAACTTGCCGGGCCGGTAGGAGATCTTGCGGACCTCGCCACTGACCGGTGCCCGCTGCACATGCACATCGAAGATGGAAAGGAAGATGCTGATCCGCAGCATTTTCTGCGGGGGCAGGCCTAGCTCCTCGGGCGGACACGCCTCGATCGCGGCGGAGACCGCGCCGTCGGCTGGCGCCACGATAACACCGGCGCGGCTGGGCGCGACCCGGCGAGGCTCTCGGAAGAACCACCCGCACCAGCCGGTGAGCAGCGCGCCGAGCGGCCATAGCGGGCGGGCGAACCGGCGCAGCGCGAGCGTCAGTAGCGCACCGGTGATCACGAACGGGCGCCCTGCCGGGTGCATCGGGGGGGCCATCTGCCTGCACAGTTCGACTAGATGGCGAAGGAACCCCGCGCTTTCTGGGGTCGGCGATCGATCGGGTTTCATGCCAGTGGTGATCCGTGACGTCGGTGCGAGCGCCCCGCCGATTGGAGCGCTCCGTAGCGGCACACGCTACCGCCACCCGGTGTGGACGGTCTCCTGGCTGGTGTGTGCGCCCCCCGACGGCGCACACACCAGCCAGGAGACCAGATCTTGTGCCCCACTAGCCGGGGTCGTATGTGTTGGAGAGTCGGCGGGGTTCCAACGATGTTGCCAGTGTAATGCGGATCACAGCCAACTGCAATAGCGTAGAGTGTGGTATCGATCACGCTTAGTGAGTTGTGCTGAAAGTGGCTCTTGTTCCCATGACGGTGCTGAACGTGGCTTTCAGGTACCTCAACGACACAAGAGCCACTTTCAGCACAACGGCAGTAGCCGCACCTCGGCGCCTGTGGGGAGGTCCGCGGCGTCCTCCGGGATCACCACGAGGCAGTTCGCCTCGGCCATGGCGGCGAGCAGGTGGGAACCGGGGCCTCCGACCAGCTGCGCCTGCCCGGTGGCCGCGTCGTACCAGCCGCGGCGGTGTTGGCGCCTGCCCGGCGTCGCACCGACCGGCTCTGCCAGCCGTGCTGTGAGGGTGCGACGGTCGTCGCGGTACCCCATGGCGCTACGCAATGCGGGGCGCAGGAATACCTCGAAGGACACCAGTGAGCTGACGGGATTGCCGGGCAGAGTGATCACCGGGACACCCTCGAAGCGCCCACAGCCCTGCGGGCCGCCCGGTTGCATCGCCACCTTCACGAAATCCACGCCGTGACCGGTGAAAGCATCTTTCACCACCTCGTAGGCGCCCGCACTGACGCCTCCGGAGGTGATGACCAGGTCAACGCCCGGCAGTCGGGGGTCCAGTGCCTTCCGCAGCGCGTCGACGTCATCGGGTACGAAGCGCAGCAGTTCCGCTTCGCCATGGCAGGATCTCACCGCGGCGGCCAGCATGGTGCCGTTGGACTCGTAAATCTGGCCATGGGCGAGTGGCCTGCCCTGCTCAACCAGTTCCGAACCCGTCGAAAGCACCAGGGCGCGCAGTGGCCGGTACACCGGCAGTGCGGCGGCACCCACCGCCGCAGCCACCCCGAGCTGCGCCGCTCCCAGCACCGCCCCCGCACGGAGCACGGTGCTACCAGCCACCACATCATCACCGCTACGGCGAAGGTGGGTGCCCGGCTCGACGGCGGCAAAGATCTGGACCGTTCCGGTGGCATCGCCGCTGGTCTCCTCCACCTTGACCACGGCATCGGCACCCGGAGGCAGGGGCGCTCCGGTCATGATGCGCAGGGTGGCGCCAGGCGGGAGCGGTCGGTTATCGGTGTGGCCTGCCGGGATATCGCCCGCGACAGGCAACGATACCGGCGTGTCCCGGCAGGCGCCCGCGACGTCGGTCGAACGCACCGCGTACCCGTCCATCGCCGAGTTGTCGAACGGCGGAAGCGACACCGGGGCCGTCAGGTCGGCCGCGAGCACTCGCCCGAACGCATCGGCCAGCGGAGCTCGCACCACCGGCGCAGGTCCTATCAACGCTGCCACCGCGGCGGCGTGTTCCTCGACAGTTCTGGGTGTGGTCGCTCCGGTCGCCGTCACATCCTGCATCTTGCTACGCGGCTCGCCTCCGGTGGCAGCGGCCCGCAACCTGAGCGTCTACGCTGCGTTGCGTGAAAGGGGATCTCACCGGGAGGCGGCTGGGGCACTACCGCATCGACGGGGTGCTCGGCAAGGGTGGCATGAGCGTGCTGTACCGGGCCACCGACATCCGGCTCGGCCGCCAGGTCGCCCTCAAGGTGATCGGCGAGCACCTCACCGAGGATCCCGAGTTCCGTGAGCGGTTCGTGGACGAGGCCCGCAATACCTCGGCGATAGATCACCCGAACGTGGTACCACTCTATGACTTCGGCGAGGTCGAAGGTCTGCTGTATATCGCGCTGCGGATGGTGGACGGCGCCGACCTCGCTAAGCTGGCCGCGCAGGGGCCGCTGGCGCCCGCACGGGTGATCGCACTACTGGCACAGGTCGCCGACGCATTGGACACTGTGCACGGGCGCGGCCTGGTCCACCTGGACGTGAAACCAGCGAACGTGCTGGTGACCACCAAGGAAGCACGGGGCGAGCACGTCTACCTGGCGGATTTCGGGCTGACCCGCCGCGGCGCGACCGGCCACCGCACGCGCGCGGGTGACTTCCTCGGTTCGCCGACCTACGCCGCTCCCGAGCACCTGCGGGGTGAGCCGGTCGACGCGCGCACCGACGGGTATTCGCTCGCCTGCGTGTTGTTCGCCTGCCTGGCTGGACGCCCGCCGTTCCGCGGCGAGGTGCAGGACGTCATCGCGGGGCACCTGAACGGTGAGGCACCCGAGGTGACCTCCTTCGTACCCCTACCCGCGAGTATCGAGGTTGTCCTAGCCAGGGGCATGGCCAAGGATCCTGCCAGGCGCTACAGCAGCTGCCGCGAGCTGATCGGGGCGGCGCAGGACGCGCTCGGCACGGCCGCTCGGGGGCAGCGGGTGCGCCAACCGCCACCAGGTATGCCGGGACCTTTCGGCACCGGGCCCACATTTCCTCCCGCTCCGCAGTGGCGGCCCCCGACGTATCAGCGGCCGATCACTCCCACGGGTGCGGAGCCGGTGCGGCTGCGACCACCCCTGCCCGCGCGCAGCGGGGCATTCTCCGCCGCAGGCTCGCCACCCGCCTCATCCCGACGATGGGTGCTGCCCGCGCTGATCGTGGCGGTCGTAGTGGTGGCCGTCGTACTGGTACTGGTGTTCACTCTGGGCGGACCGAGTGTCGAAGGCTCCGGCGGCGTGCCCGATTCGCAGACCGCTTCGCGGGATACTGGTGTCCCGTCGAGCCTGCCGAATGTGCCGGTCGGGCAGGGGGGCGCCACGAGTTCCGCGGTGTCGCACGCTCCGTTGCCCTCGGTGTTGCCCACCGTCACGCGCTAGCGGCGGCATCGGCGTGTGGCTTGCACTCTCGGGTCGCGAGTGCTAAACACGGTATTGGCACTCGAACCCTTCGAGTGCCAGGCGTGAGCCCACAGTGCTCATGTCTGAGGTCGGGACGGTGAGGCTGTCCGGGTAATCCGGCGCGGTCGTCCGTCGCGGGCACCGAGCCTGGCCGTGTACGTGTCATCCAAGTCCGGAGGACCACACCGCAATGGCAAAGCTGATTGCGTTCGACGAGGATGCCCGCCGCGGTCTTGAGCGCGGCCTGAACATCCTCGCTGACGCCGTCAAGGTGACGCTTGGCCCGCGTGGCCGCAACGTCGTGCTCGAGAAGAAGTGGGGCGCGCCGACAATCACCAATGATGGTGTCTCGATCGCCAAGGAGATCGAACTCGAAGACCCGTGGGAGAAGATCGGGGCCGAGCTCGTCAAGGAAGTTGCGAAGAAAACCGACGACGTCGCGGGTGACGGCACAACCACCGCCACCGTGCTCGCGCAGGCGCTCGTCAAGGAAGGTCTGCGCAACGTAGCCGCAGGCGCCGACCCGTTGTCGCTCAAGCGCGGCATCGAGAAGGCCGTTGACGCTGTCGTCGAGCAACTGCAGAAGAACGCCAAGGAGATCGAGACCAAGGAGCAGATCGCTGCTACCGCGTCCATCTCCGCCGCTGATACCACGATCGGCGAGCTGATCGCCGAGGCGCTGGACAAGGTCGGCAAGGAAGGCGTCGTCACTGTCGAGGAGAGCCAGACCTTCGGCCTCGAGCTGGAGCTCACCGAGGGTATGCGCTTCGATAAGGGCTACATCTCGGGTTACTTCGTCACCGACGCTGACCGCCAGGAAGCTGTGCTGGAGGACCCTTACGTCCTGCTGTACGGCTCGAAGGTCTCCAACGTCAAGGACCTGCTCCCGCTGCTGGAGAAGGTCATGCAGTCGAGCAAGCCGCTGCTGATCATCTCCGAGGATGTCGAGGGCGAGGCACTGGCCACCCTGGTCGTCAACAAGATCCGTGGCACGTTCAAGTCGGTTGCCGTTAAGGCGCCCGGCTTCGGCGACCGCCGCAAGGCGATGCTGCAGGACATGGCGATCCTCACCGGTGGCCAGGTCATCACCGAGGATGTCGGGCTGAAGCTGGAGAACGCTGACCTCTCGCTGCTGGGCAAGGCGCGGAAGGTGGTCGTCACCAAGGACGAGACGACCATCGTCGAAGGTGCCGGTGACGCCGAGCAGATCCAGGGCAGGGTCAACCAGATCCGCGCCGAGATCGACAAGAGCGACTCCGACTACGACCGCGAGAAGCTGCAGGAGCGGCTGGCCAAGCTGGCAGGTGGCGTTGCGGTGATCAAGGCCGGTGCCGCTACCGAGGTCGAGCTCAAAGAGCGCAAGCACCGCATCGAGGACGCGGTGCGCAACGCCAAGGCCGCCGTCGAGGAGGGCATCGTCGCCGGTGGTGGCGTTGCCCTGCTGCAGTCGGCTGAGGCCGCCTTCGCCAGCCTTGTGCTTAAGGGTGACGAGGCGACCGGCGCGAACATCGTCAAGGTGGCCATTGAGGCTCCGCTCAAGCAGATCGCGGTGAACAGCGGTCTCGAGGGTGGCGTCGTGGTGGAGAAGGTCAAGGGCCTGCCAGCAGGTCACGGCCTGAACGCCGCGACCGGTGGCTACGAGGACCTGGTCGTCGCGGGCGTTATCGACCCTGCGAAGGTGACTCGTTCGGCGCTGCAGAACGCGGCGTCGATCGCGGCACTGTTCCTCACCACCGAGGCGGTCGTCGCCGACAAGCCGGAGAAGGCTTCGGCCGCTCCGGCGGGCGACCCGACCGGTGGCATGGGCGGCATGGACTTCTGATCTAGTCCAGCCGATTACGCACCCAGCAGGGGCGGCTCCGATAGGGGCCGCCCCTGCTGCCGCCGGTGCGGTTATCGTGGGCCCTCGTGTACCGCTCTGATTACGCTCGCCTCCGTCGTGTGACCGGACAGGTGGCAGCAGCCATCACGCTGCTTGCTTCCGTGCCCGCATGCGGCTCGCAGTCGCCTGCTCCTCAGGCGAGCAGCTCGCACGCACCCGCCACCACCGCCACGAAGTCCGTCGCCCTGGCGCTGCCCGCTGTGACCCCCCGGCCGCAGCGGATCTGGCGGGCGGGCGGTGACCTGACTGTCACGCCTACCGTGGACGTCATCGCCAAGGGCGGAGTCGATCAATCAACCACGGACCTGCTCACCTCGGTGCTGCGTGCGGCAGGCGCGCAGCGGGTGCGGGTGGTCAGCCAGCGGCATCGCGGTTGGCTCACCGTGCTTGCCGGGCACATCACCGACCCCGATATCGCCGGCGCGTTGCGGAAGGACGGTGTGACGCCGAAGAAGCAGCTGCCCGCGCAGGGATACGCCCTGGCCGCCGCCGGAGACACGGTCGTAATCGGCGGGCAGGATGCGGACGGGATCTATTACGCCGCACAGACGCTTCGGCAACTGGCAAGCCAGGGTCGCATCGCAGGCGCCGCCGTCGTCGACTACCCGGATATGCCACTGCGCGGCACGATCGAGGGGTTCTACGGCGCGCCGTGGTCGCAGTCCGAGCGTATGGAGCAGCTCGCGTTCTACGGCAGCTTGAAGCTCAACGACTATGTCTACACGCCGAAGGACGATCCGTACCTGCGGCAGCGCTGGCGTGACCCCTACCCGGCGCAACAACTGCGGACGATCGCCACGCTGGTAGGCCAGGCGAAAGCACACCATGTGCACTTCACCTATGCCGTCTCGCCCGGACCGACGATCTGTTTCTCTGACCCAGCCGATATTCGCGCGCTCGAAAACAAGCTGAGCTCGGTTTATGCGATCGGCGTGCGCGATTTCGCGGTCCCCTTCGACGACATCAGCTATGACCGCTGGAACTGCGCCGGTGATCAGAACAAGTACGGACCTGCGGGGCAGGCTGCCGCGGGGCACGCGCAGGCGGATGTGCTGAACGCGGTGTGGCGCGATTTCGCCGCGCCCCATCACGTGAGCCTCGCTTCGGTGCCGACCGAGTACCACAATCTCGATGACACCCCGTACAAGCAGGCGATCCGCGCGACGCTCAACCCGAACGTGGCACTGATGTGGACAGGGCCGGCCGTGGTACCTGCCTCGATCAGCAAGGCGCAGGCAGCCGAGGCGGACAGGCTGTGGGGACGCAAGGTGCTGCTGTGGGACAACTACCCAGTCAACGACTATCAGCGGACCGCGGGCAGGCTACTGCTCGGGCCTTACGACAACCGGGCAGCTGGGTTGTCCGCGCAGGTCTCGGGCGATCTGCTCAATCCGATGAACCAGGCGGCGGCCAGCAAGGTGGCGTTGTTCGGTGGGGCGGACTATTCCTGGCACGACACCGGCTACGACCCGCAGCGGGCGTGGCGGGCGGCCGCCGACTACTTCTCGGGAGGCGACCGGCCAACCAGTGACGCGTTGCTAGCGTTCTTCGATACCGAGCATTACGCGCCGACCTCGTTGAACTCAGGGCAGGCGGCCCAGCCGCAGGCCCCTGTCCTGGCCAAGAAGATCGCGGCGTTTCATTCCCGCTGGCGTTCCGGCGACAAGACGGGCTCGATCGCGGCGCTACGTGATTATGCGGGCGAACTCGCAGGGGCTCCGGCACGCATTCGCGCGGGTGTGTCCGATCAGATCTTCCTGTCGGATACCAAACCGTGGTTGGATGCGCTGTCGCTGTGGGGGCAGGCGTTTGTCACCACGCTCGATGGCTTGCAGGCAGCGGTCGAGGGCAACGCCGACACCGCCAAGCAGCGCTTCACCCGGTCACGGGAACTGGCCGCGCAAGCCGCCGCGATCCACACCGTGCCGGGTAAGACGAAACCGCAGGGGCCGGTCAAGGTCGCGGATGGCGTGCTGGATGTGTTCTTGAAGCACGCGCCAGGGCTGGTGGGCTGATACCGCTAGTCCGCTTCCGGTACCAGCAGCAGGCACGCCAGGTAGATCAGGATGCCGGTGCCGAAGCCGAGCAGTGTCGCGGCCACCATGATGATGCGGATGATGGCGGCGTCGACGCCGAAGAGTTCGGCGGCGCCGCCGCACACGCCCGCGATCATTCGGTCGTGGCGGCTCCGCCGGAAGGTTTTCACCGGCCGGTGCGGGGTCTGGCTCGTCGTCTCGTTCATAGCACCGATACTGCGCGCGCAGCGCCCGCCAGACATCGGGGACCGACCCTGACCCACCCCTGAGGTTTGTGCTGACAGTGGCTCTTGTCCCACGGAGGCGCGCGAACGCCCCGTTCAAAATATATGAACGGTTAATTCGTATCATGACGCGTCGTTTACATCTAGCTTCAGGAGGCTCCCATGACCACCACTGACACTCGGGTCGCGCTCGTCACCGGCGGCCCCGTCGTCGAGCGCCTCGTGCAGGACGGCGTCGCCGTCGCGATTCACTACGCAGGCAACCGGGCTCGCGCCGAGGGGGTGGCCGCCAAGGTCCGCGAGGCAGGCGGGCAGGCGATCATCGTTGGTGGGGGCGCTCGACCTCGCTGACCTCGACCGGATCCACCGCGCCAACATCCGCGGCGCCGTCGTTGTCTCCCAGCTCGCCGTCAACCGGCTGCGTGCCGGTGGCGCACTCATCAACTTCTCGACCACTGTCACCCGCGCGCAGTTCCCGACCTACGGCGCCTCCAAGGCGGCCGTCGAGGGCAAGGACCAGCAAGCCATCGACAGCCTCGCCAAGGCTGCGCCGCGAACATCGTGTACGCGGGCATGCGCGACACCGAGGGCCGCAACGCGCCGCAGGTTCAGCTCGCCGCCGACTACTCCGTCGAGCACGACGTCAACGTGCTCTCCACCCAGCGGGTCAACCGCGCGGTACTTCCAGGCATGCGCGAGCGCGGCGCAGGCCTCGTCGTGTGGGTGTCCAAGCTCCAGCGTCAAAGGCGGCACCCCGCCGTACCTCGCTCCGTACCTCGCCGCCAAGGCCGGAATGGACTCGCTCGCGGTGAGCTACGCGGGGGACTGGCTCGCTGGGGCGTCGAGACCTCGATCGTCGTCCCAGGGTCGTTCACCAGCGGCACCAACCACTTCGCCCACTCCGGCCGTCCCGCCGACACCGCGGTCGAGGCCGCATACGAGACGAGATATGCCGGCCTGATGGACCAGGTCGCAGGCAAGCTTGCCGTACCTCGCTCCGGTTGACGCCGACGCGAGCTTGGTCGCCGAACGAGATCGCGCGGATCGTGGCCCTGCCAGAGGGCGAGTGGCCCTACCGGGTCCACATTGATCCCGCCAACGACGGCTCCGAGGCCTACCGTACGTTCTACTCCTCCGGGCGTCGTCAGCTCGCGGGGGACCGGCTGCGACGCGCGCAGGAGCTGGGGCCAGATCCGGCCCGAGGTCGATGTCCAGGTCCTTGTCGATCAGCTCTGGGGCGCGGTCTACCACAGGCTGCTTATCCCCGACAAGCCGGTGACCGATGACTTCGTTGTCGCGCTCGTGACGAACCTGATGGACGGCATCGCAGGTAGGTGACCGGGATCCGGTGCTGAAGGTGGCTCTTGCCTGACCCCGCCAGGCAAGAGCCACCTTCAGCACAAGCGCGCGCGAGAGAGGGCGGCGAAGGCGTGGTCGAGCTGGGCAAGGTGGTCGGGCAGGATGTCGTCAGAATGTTCACCTGCCAGGATCCGGCGCGCGCTGGTGACGTACACGGTGCGGTACACCCCGACCGTCCACATTGCCAGCAGCACCGTTCCCGGTGCGTCGGCCGCCGTACCTGTCGCCTCCGCGAGCAGACCAGCCAGTACCTGTTCCATGTTCTCGCGCTGCTCCCGCACCCTGGCCAACAGCGCGGGCGAGTTCAGCACGGTCCGATAGAACGTCTGCACCCCGTCGCGGACACCGCTCGCCGGGTGGCGTTGCCTGGCCAGATCCGTGAACAGTCGGTGCAGCGCCGCGAGCGGTGACCGTCCCGGCTCGCGGTTCCTTATGGCGTCGGTGACCAGGCCGATCAGTTCCGGCCCCCGGTCAAGCAGCAGGTCCTCTTTGCGCGGGAAGTAGTTGAACACGGTCATCTTCGCGACCTCGGCGGCCTCGGCGACCTCTGCGACGCTCACGTTGTCGAACCCGCGCGCCACGAACAGCCCGGTCGCGACGTCGGAGATCCGTTGTCGCGTCGCCGCCTTCTTGCGCTCCCGCAGTCCGGGCTCATCCATGACAAACAGCATACTCAACCTAAAGTTATGTCGAGTACAATAATTTTA
>JBOHEL010000040.1:0-17648 GCA_050700995.1 Sciscionella sp.
GAACAGGCCAGCGCCATCCTGCGCTGCGTGGTCCGTGACACCGACCAAGACAAGGTTGGGCGGGCGTTCTCCAGCGTCGCGGTGGAACTCGCGCTGGCAAGCTACCCCGGTGCCACTTTCACCGGTGCCCCCGGGAATGCATCGCCGTACGGGGTTTTCACAGCTGAATATGTCGATGCCGAGCGGATACCGCATATCGCCGTGCTCGACGACGGCAGCAGGGTGGAGATCGAGCAGGCCACCGATACCCGTGCGCTTGCCGACGTCGGAGTACCCGCGCTACCAGAACCGCTTCCCGCGCAGCCGACTCGTCGCGTACCGCTCGGCGCGGTCGCCGCCGCCCGCAGTGGAGACAAGGGCGGCAACGCGAATATCGGCGTGTGGGTGCGCACCGACGAACAGTGGCGCTGGCTCGCGCACGCGCTGACCATCGGGGAAGTGCACCGGATGCTGCCGGAGACCGCAGACCTGACGATCACCCGGCACGTGTTGCCGCGGCTGCGCGCCGTGAACTTCGTGATAGAGGGCATTCTCGGCCAGGGTGTCGCTTACCAGGCACGCTTCGACCCCCAGGCGAAAGGACTCGGAGAGTGGCTGCGCTCCCGTCACATCGCGGTCCCTGAGGCACTGATCGCGCCTGGCAGCGAGGAGGTTGTCACGTGAGTCAGTGGGATACCGATGAACGGCAGGCGCTTCGGGCGACCGTGCGCCGGTTCGCGGAGCGAGAGATCCTGCCCTACCAAGACCAGTGGGAACACGACGGCGAGATACCGCGTGAGTTGCACAAGAAGGCAGGGGAACTGGGCCTGCTGGGAATCCACTTTCCGGAGTCGGCCGGTGGTGGTGGCGGAGATATCATCGACGCCACCGTGGTGGCCGAAGAGTCGCACTACGCCGGCGTTGCGGGCGGCGTGAACGCCGCATTGTTCACCTGTGGGATAGCGCTGCCGCATCTCATCGCGGCAGGCGACCATGAGTTGATAGAGCGCTGGGCCAAGCCGACGCTGGCAGGGGAGATGATCGGCTCACTTGCCATCACCGAGCCGAGTGGTGGTTCCGATGTGGCGCACCTGCGCACCACGGCGCGACGCGATGGCGAGCACTACGTCCTCAACGGCGCCAAGACTTACATCACATCCGGGGTGCGCGCGGACTTCGTCGTTACGGCGGTGCGAACGGGCGGCGACGAGCCGGGAATGCAAGGCGCGGCTGGGATCTCGCTGCTGCTGGTTCCCAAGCGGAGCCCCGGATTCGCCGTCTCGCGCAAGCTGGACAAGCTCGGCTGGCGTTCCTCTGACACCGCTGAACTGTCCTATGTGGATGTCCGTGTCCCTGTGGGCAATCTCATCGGCGAGGAGCACACCGGCTTCGCTCAACTCGCACAGCACTTCCTCTCCGAGCGGGTAGCGCTCGCCACACAGGCTTATTCGCAGGCGCAGCGGTGCTTGGATCTCGCGGTGCGGTGGGCCAGGGACCGCGAGACATTCGGCCGCCGGCTCATCACCCGCCAAGCCGTGCAGGACACGCTCACCGAGATGACCCGCAAAATCGACGTCGCGCGCACCTACACCCATGCCGTCGTCGACAGGTTCCTCGCGGGGGAGCATAACCTCGTCGCGCAGGTATGCTTCGCCAAGAACACCGCGGTGGAGGCAGGTGAATGGGTTGCCAACCAGGCGTTGCAACTGTTCGGTGGCCTCGGCTACATGTCCGAATCGGAGATCGAGCGCCAGTATCGCGATATCCGGATCATCGGCATCGGCGGTGGCGCCACCGAAGTGATGACAGGACTCGCCGCACGGGTATTGGGGTACCGCGCATGACGACAATTCGTTCGGCTGTAGACACATCAGCTACGGAGTTCACCTCCGCAAGGGACGCGCTGCTCGCGAAGCTCGCTGAAGTTGACGCGGAGCACGCCAAAGCGCTCGCCGGTGGTGGTGCCAAATATGTCGACCGCCACCGCAAGCGCGGCAAGTTGCTCGCGAGGGAGCGCATCGAGTTGCTCATCGACGAGGATTCGCCGTTCCTGGAACTATGCACCCTGGCCGCATGGGGTAGCGATTTCCCCGTTGGCGCCAACCTCGTCACAGGCATCGGCGTCGTCGAGGGCGTAGAGTGCATGATCGTCGCCAACGACCCCACCTCCCGGGGTGGTGCGAGCAACCCGTGGACGATCAAGAAGAGCTTCCGGATCAACGAGATCTGTCGCCAGAACCGGCTACCGGTGATCTCACTCGTGGAGTCGGGAGGCGCGGACCTGCCGACACAGAAGGAGGTATTCATCCCGGGCGGGCGTATGTTCCGGGACCTGACGCAGGCCTCCGCCGCCGGGATACCGACGATCGCACTGGTATTCGGTAACTCCACCGCGGGTGGAGCTTACATCCCAGGGATGTGCGATCACGTGGTGATGATCTCCGAGCGGTCCAAGGTATTTCTCGGTGGCCCGCCGCTGGTGAAGATGGCCACAGGGGAAGAGTCGGACGACGAGTCCCTCGGCGGTGCCGAGATGCACGCGCGCACCTCCGGTCTTGCGGATCATTTCGCCCAGGACGAGCACGACGCAATCCGTATCGGCCGGATTATCGTCAAGCGTCTGAACTGGAAGAAGCAGGGCCCGCTCCCGAGGGCCGAGGTGATCGAGCCGCGCTACGACCCCGAGGAACTGCTCGGGATCGTGCCACCGGACCTCAAGGTTCCTTTTGACCCACGCGAGGTGATCGCGCGCATCGTCGACGGCTCCGACTTCGACGAGTTCAAGCCGCTCTACGGCAGTTCGCTGGTGACGGGCTGGGCGGAATTGCACGGCTACCCGATCGGTATCCTCGCCAACGCCCGTGGCGTGCTGTTCAGCGAAGAGGCGCAGAAGGCGACGCAGTTCATCCAGCACGCGAACCGTTCGGATACGCCGCTGCTGTTCCTGCACAACACCACCGGCTACATGGTCGGCAGGGAATACGAGCAGGGCGGCATCATCAAGCACGGCGCGATGATGATCAATGCGGTATCCAACTCGACGGTTCCGCACCTCTCGGTGCTGATGGGAGCCTCCTACGGTGCCGGGCACTACGGCATGTGCGGGCGAGCATACGACCCGAGGTTCCTGTTCTCCTGGCCAAGCGCCAAATCGGCCGTGATGGGGCCTGCGCAGCTAGCAGGTGTCATCTCACTCGTCATGAGGGGCAACGCCGAGGCGAAGGGCCAGCCGTTCGACGAAGCCGCGGACAAGGGTATGCGGGAGATGGTGGAAGCCCAGATCGAGGCGGAGTCGCTGCCGATCTTCCTGTCTGGACGGGTGTACGACGACGGCATCATCGACCCGCGTGACACCCGCACCGTGCTCGGCCTCTGCCTCTCCACGATCGCAACCGCCCCGATCAACGGCACCGCGAACTTCGGTGTCTTCAGAATGTGAGCGCAGCCCATGCCTGATCCCGCAAGGACAACCGTCACCTCGGTGCTGGCCGCCAATCGTGGCGAGATAGCCCGCAGGGTGTTCGCCAGTGCTCGCAGTGCCGGCCTCGGCACGGTCGCGGTGTTCTCCGATGCGGACGCCGATGCGCCGTACGTGCGCGAGGCGGATGCCGCGGTGCGGCTGCCGGGTAGCGTCCCGTCGGAAACGTATCTGCGAGCGGATTTGTTGATCGCGGCAGCGCTGACGGCGGGCGCGGACGCGATTCACCCCGGTTACGGCTTCCTTTCGGAGAACGCGAAATTCGCCAAGGCCGTACTCGACGCCGGTTTGACATGGGTCGGGCCGCCGGTCAAGGCCATCGAGTCGATGGGCTCCAAGGTGGAGGCCAAGAAGCTCATGGCCGCCGCGGGAGTTCCGGTGCTCGCGGAACTGGACCCGGCTTCGGTAACCGAAGCTGAGCTTCCGGTCCTGATCAAGGCCTCCGCCGGCGGCGGTGGTCGCGGAATGCGCGTGGTGCGCGCGCTCGCCGACCTGCCCGCGCACATCGAAGGCGCGCGGGCGGAAGCGGCATCCGCCTTTTCAGACCCTACGGTGTTCTGCGAGCGCTACCTGGAAACCGGGCATCACATCGAGGTACAGGTACTGGCCGACTCGCAGGGCACAGTGTGGGCGGTCGGTGAGCGTGAGTGCTCGATCCAGCGCAGGCACCAGAAGGTCGTGGAGGAGGCGCCCGCTCCACTGGTGGAACGGATCGGCTCGATGCGAGCGAGGCTGTTCGACGCGGCGCTCGACGCGGCCACCGCGATCGGCTACGAGGGTGCGGGCACGGTGGAGTTCCTTGCCGATGACAACGGTGATTTCTACTTCCTGGAAATGAACACCCGGCTGCAGGTCGAGCACCCCGTCACCGAGTTGACGACAGGGCTCGACCTGGTGGCGCTGCAGTTGCGGATCGCCTCTGGTGCGCCGCTGCCGCCACGGCAACCGGAACGCACCGGCCACGCCATCGAGGTGCGCCTCTACGCCGAGGATCCCGCGAACGACTGGCGACCGCAGACCGGGACGCTGCACCGTATCGAGATCCCCGGTATCGACAGCGAGTTCACTGTTCCAGGGTCGGCGCACGGTCTGCGGCTGGACTCCGGGGTCGTCAACGGTTCGGTGGTCGGGGTGCACTATGACCCCATGCTGGCCAAGGTGATCTGTTGGGCGCCGAGCAGGGAGGCCGCGGCACGCAGGCTCGCTGCGGCACTGGCGAGGGCGAAGATTCACGGGTTGGTGACCAACCGGGACTTGCTGGTGACTGTGTTGCGGCATCCGGCGTTCCTGGCTGGGGATACCGACACCGCGTTCTTCGCCGCCCACGGACTCGATAATCTCGCCGCGCCGTTGAGTTCGCCCGCCACGGAGAAGGTCTCTGCCCTGGCGGCGGCACTGGCACTCGCCGAGGCGAACCGCAAGGCAGCCACGGTCAACGGGGCGTTGCCGAGCGGTTGGCGCAACGTCGCATCCCAACCGCAGCGCAAGGTATTCGAGAGCAGGACAGCAACTCACGACGTTGACTACCGGTTCACCAGAGGTTCGCTCGACACCAGCTTCGTCGAAGGTATCGAGCTGGTGACCGCCGCGCCGTCCGAAGTCGTGCTCACTGTCGCCGGTGTTCATCGGCGTTTCGACGTTGCTCGCTACGGCGATCTCGTGTGCGTGGACTCCCCGCTGGGGCCGTGCGACTTCACCGTGGTGCCGAAGTTCGTTGATCCGGCGTCGATCGTGGCCGCTGGTTCGCTGCTGGCCCCGATGCCAGGCACGGTGATCCGGGTGGGCGCCGAGATCGGCGATACTGTCCACGTCGGACAGCCGATCGTATGGCTGGAGGCGATGAAGATGGAGCACACCATCTCCACTTCCGCCGATGGCCTGCTGAGCGAACTGCCGGTGAGCGTCGGGCAGCAGGTTGATATGGGTGTGGTACTGGCCGTTGTCACCGATCCGGTGCGGGTGTCCCGCGAAGTAGAGGAGTTGACATGAGCTTCATCGAGACCGACGAGCAGAAGGAACTGCGCGCGTCGGTCGGCAAACTCGCCGAGCGCTACAACTACACCGACTATGTGCTGGGAAAGGCGCGCGCAGCTGAACCGCTCACCGAACTATGGAACGAAGCGGGCAAGCTGGGTTTCCTCGGCGTCAACCTCCCCGAGAAGTACGGTGGCGGTGGCGCCGGTATTTATGAACTGGCTCTGGTGCAGGAAGAGCTGGCGGCCCGAGGGGCGGGCCTGCTGCTGGTGGTTGTCTCGCCGGCTATCTGCGGCACGATCATCAGCAAGTACGGCACCGAAGCGCAGCGGGAACAGTGGGTGCGCCGATTGGCTGACGGCTCGGCGATTATGGCCTTCGGTATCACCGAGCCAGATGCGGGTTCCAATTCACACCAGATCACGACGACGGCCCGTCGCGACGGTGACGACTGGTTGCTGTCTGGACGCAAGATCTATATTTCCGGTGTCGATCAGGCCGACGCGGTGCTTATCGTCGCCCGTACCGAGGACCACAGGACGGGCAAGTTGAAGCCCGCGCTGTTCATCGTGCCCACCGACGCGGCGAACTTCGTGAAGCAGCCGATCGATATGGAGCTGATCAGTCCGGACCGTCAGTTCATGCTGTTTCTCGACGATGTCCGGCTGCCTGCCGATGCATTGGTAGGTGCGGAGGATGCCGCGTTGATGCAGCTGTTCGCGGGGCTGAATCCGGAGCGTATTCTTGGCGCCGCGCTCGCTGTTGGGATGGGCCGCTACGCTCTCGATCGTGCTGTGAAGTACGCCAATGAGCGCACCGTGTGGAAGACGACTATCGGTGCGCACCAAGGGCTCTCACATCCGCTGGCACAGATCAAGATCGAGCTGGAGCTTGCCAAGCTGATGATGCAGAAGGCCGCGGCGCTCTACGACGCGTGCGACGATATGGGTGCCGCTGAGGCGGCCAATATGGCCAAGTATTCCGCTGCCGAGGCGAGTATCAGGGCGCTCGACCAGGCGATCCAGACTCACGGTGGCAGTGGCCTGACACAGGAGTTCGGGCTTGCCGCGATGCTCGGCGCGGCTCGTATCGGCCGGGTGGCACCGGTGAGTCGCGAGATGATCCTCAACTTCGTCGCGCAGCACAGCCTCGGCCTCCCGAAGTCGTACTAGGTATGGCCGTGACCGCCACTCGGGAACCACAGCAGGATCGCAGCCGAGCGACTCGGCAGCGCCTGCTCGAAGCGGCGATCGACCGGCTTGCGGTGATCGGCTGGAGCGCGACGACGGTCGCTGTGGTCGCAGAGCATGCCGGTGTGTCGCGCGGTGCCGCGCAGCATCACTTCCCGACAAGGGAGGATCTGATCACCGCCGCGCTCGAGTTCATCTTTGACCGGCGGATGGCCGACGTTCGACGCGAGGCGACCGGATTTCCTGCCGGGCCTGGGCGGACCGAAGCGGTGGTGGTGAAGCTGATCGACTACTTCACCGGTCCGATGTTCAAGGCGGCGCTGCAGGTGTGGACGGCGGCGGCGGCTGACGAGGCGTTGAAGCAGCGGGTGGTGCCGCTGGAGAACAAGTTCGGGCGGGCCGCTCACCGGATGGCGGTCGAGATGCTAGGCGCCGATGACACCGATCCGGTGGCGCATCGGCTGGTACAGGCGACGCTTGACCTTGCTCGAGGTCTTGGCCTGGCCGACGTGCTCACCGACGACTCGGCGCGCAGGGGCAGGATCGTGCGGCAGTGGGCGGCGACCCTGGATGCCGCGCTGGCGGAGCGCAAGCGGTAGCTGTCTGGGTACCGGCGAAACCGCGGTACCCAGACGGCTACCGACCGTGGTGCTCCGTCAGCACCTGACGGGTTGCGGGTGGCTCGGGTCGAGCGCGTTCTCGACAAGTGACTGGGTCGTCGGATCGTAGGGAAGGCTGGCGTGGCCGACAAAGTCGAACCAGCAATAGTCCTGGACCCAGAGGTTGTGCACGCCGGGCTCCTTGATGAACGAGGAGCCCGCCGGGGTCACTACGGTCTCGTTGTGAGTCTCGATGATGGTGTAATCGACACCCGGTTGCGCGATCGGCCCGTCGTCAACGGCTTTGACGACGGCTGAGCCGGGAAGCTGGTCGGCGCAGGCGGCGCAGGCTGCATTGACGAGTTGTCGCCCGCCGGGGAATGCGGTCGCCAGGGAGCCGAGACCGTCGAGGTCGGTGCCGTGCGTGGTGGGGGAGAGACCGACAAGGGTGTGCACATTCGGGGCGCCACCCAGCACCTTGGCGTAGTACTCCGCGATCAGCCCGCCCTGGGAATGCCCGACGAGATCAACCTTGCTTGCGCCGGTCTCTGCCTTCACCTGTTGCACGAACGAGGCGATCTGCGTAGCGGAATCGGCCACCGGCCCGGTTGTCTGGATGATCGAATGCGGGTTGCCGCCGATCGGGGTGTCATACACGCAGTAGCCTGCGTTGGCGAGCGTCGGCCCCAATCCCGACCAGTCGTCGGTCATATTGCTGAACGTGCCGTTGACCAGCACGACCGGCAGCGGATGTGTGGCACTGGGATGACAGTCGGCGATGTTGACCCCCGCCGGTGGCGCCGAAGGGTCGGCCAGTGATGCCGCGACACCCCCGGCGAGGGATGGCGTGACAGGGTAGTGGGTTTGCGCGGTCGCGATACCGCCGCCAACCGCCATGAGCGTGGCGGTCGCCGCGCCGAGTAACACAACCGATCGCACCGACCGGGGTAGACGCATGGGATGTCCTCCATTTGATGGGGCGCCGGTTGCGGCCGATCACCGCCTGAGCGCCGCGCCGTCCCAGCTCCGAACAGGCGGGGACAAATCTGAACCACTAGCGTTTCAGATCTTAGTTACCGGACAGTAGCGCACGTGTGGTGTGGACCACAAGAGTTGTCACCGAAATGACGCAGCGGTCTCTAAGCTGGACAAGTGACTCAGCCAGGCCCCGGACGCCTATACGGAGGGCGCTCGGCAATCGACCGCCGTGCGGAACGGCGCAGTCGACTACTGGCCGCGGGCATGCAGATGTTCGGAACCGTGGGATATGCGATGGCTCCAGTCGGTGCCATCTGCAAGACCGCGAACCTCTCGACCAGGCAGTATTACGAGGAGTTCGCCAGCCGCGAGGCACTACTGATCGCCGTATACGACGATGTCAACCGCGGCGCGCTACAGGCGGTCGCCGAAGCCCTCGCCGAACTCGACACACCGGCGCTCGGAGAGCGGATCCGCACCGCGCTTGAGACATACGTGGCGCACACCGCGAGCGATCTGCGGTGCGCCCGGGTGATGTACGTCGAGATCGTCGGAGTCAACCAGGCCATCGAGGCGTACCGCATGGACTGGCGACGCCGTTGGGTCACGCTGATCGGTGGCATGTTGCAGGAGGCCATCGACACCGGCCAGATCCCCTGTCGGGACTATCGCCTGGCAGCGGGTGCCTTCATCGGTGCCGTCGACGGCTTGCTGCAGGATTGGTGTGCCGCCGAGGACAGGGCCCCACTGCCCGATGTCATCGCCGAGCTCTGCCGCATCGCCGCAGCCGCCACCGCCCAGTGACACCCGGTGCGGGTCATTGCCAAGATGTGGCGGGCAGCCAGACTGGTCATCAGCTACTGGGTCATACGCCGCAGGTACTTGAGCCATAGTCTGAGTCTTGCGATAATCGCAATTGGTGGCTACTGTGCCCAGCCATGGCCGAGTCGGATGAGCTGCGCGAGCGGGTTCGTGAGCTGATCCGTGCGATGCCGGAGGCGCAGCGTGAATTCGCGAGCGCCATCGGCCTCGACGAGACCAAACTGTCCAAGGCGGTGGCGGGTAAGCGACGCTTCTCGCCACACGAACTTGTCCGGGTGGCGGGACATTGCGGCGTCACGGTGAACTGGCTGCTCAACGGCAGCGATGAAGCGAGCACCGTGAGCGCGGTTCCGATGTCGACCACCAGGTCGATGGCATCGCGGCAAGGCAAGCCGTCCGCGCCGGCACGTCAGCGGATCCTGGAAACGGCATGGGATCTCATCGCGGAACGTGGCTATCACAGTGTGCGCGTCGCGGATATCGCGACCGCCTGCGACACCAGCATCGCGTCGATCAACCACCACTTCCCGACCAAGGGCGACTTGCTGAACGAAGCTTTGCGCCGCAATGTCAAGCTTGCCTTCGACCGTCAGGTAGCCGAACTGCACGCCATCGAGAATGCCCACGAGCGGCTGTTGCGGTTGGTGGAGCTCCAACTGCCAACCGATGGCCTGCTCAGGGCGGAGTGGTCGGTCTGGCTGCAGGTCTGGAACGAGAGCGCACTCAATCCGAGCATGCGGTCGCTGTACTGGGACTCGTATAACCGCTGGTACCGCACGATCGCGATGACGATCGAGAGCGGGCAGCGGCAGGGCGTATTCCGGCGGGTTGATCCCGACCAGGCGGCTGCGCAGCTCACTGCGATCATCGACGGTCTCGGCATCCAGGTGCTTACCGGCAAGCCGGGCAGTTCGGTGTCCGCGATGCGCCGTCACCTCCACGACTTCATCGGACGCAATATCGCGAGGGAGACCGAACAGCAGTGAGCAACGTAATCATCACCTGCGCGGTGACCGGTGCCGGCGACACCGTTGGCAAGAGCCCCTTCGTTCCAGTGACGCCGGAACAAATCGCCGCCTCCGCCATCGAGGCGGCCAACGCGGGTGCTGCCGTCGTGCATATCCATGTGCGCGACGTCGAGACCGGGCAGGGTTCCAGGAAGGTATCCCTCTACCGGGAAGCTGTGCGGCGGGTCAGGGACAGCGGCGTCGATGTGGTCATCAACCTCACTGCGGGGATGGGCGGCGACCTGGTGATCGACCAGGAGGATCCGCTCAAGCCGGTCGACGGCACGGATCTCGTGAACGGTATCGACCGCCTGCCGCACGTCGCGGAGCTGCTACCCGATATCTGCACTCTTGACTGTGGCTCGCTCAATTTCGGAGAAGGCAGTCAGCTCTACATCTCCACACCGGACATGCTCCGCGCCGGAGCCAAACGAATCCAGGAGCTGGGTGTCAAACCGGAGCTGGAAATCTTCGACACCGGCCAGTTGTGGTTCGCGAGCAAGCTCATCGAGGAGGGCCTGATCGATGCGCCGCCACTGTTTCAGCTCTGCATGGGCATTCCCTACGGTGCACCCGCGAACCCTGCACTGCTGCAGACGATGGTGAGCATGGTCCCCGCGGGTGGCCAATGGGCGTCGTTCTCGATCGGCAGGCACCAGATGCCGTGGGTCGCGCAATCGGTGCTGTTGGGCGGAAATGTCCGGGTGGGTCTTGAGGACAACCTGTACCTCGCGAAAGGGCTCAAAGCGAGCAATGGCCAACTGGTCGAGCGCGCGGTGCGCATCGTGGAGGACCTTGGCGCAACCGTGGCCACACCACAGCAAGCTCGCGAGCAGATGAACCTGAAAGGTGCCGCTGGTGTCTGAGCATCCTGAGCAAGCGCCCGATGTACGCACCGTTGCCTGCATCGGAGCTGGGGTCATCGGCGGGGGCTGGGTCGCGCACTTCCTGGCCCGCGGCTATCGGGTGGTGGCGTGGGATCCCGCAGCCGATGCCGAGGGCAAGCTGCGCACACTCGTGGCATTAGCTTGGCCCGCACTCGTTGAACTCGGGCTCGCTGACCGCGCGCGCCAGGACAAGCTGACCGTCGTGGATACGCTGGCGGAAGCGGTCGCCGAGGCCGACTTCGTGCAGGAGAGCGCGCCGGAAGACCTGGAGCTCAAGCGCAAGCTGCTTGCCGATATCGACGCGGCGACACCGGCAGGTGTGGTGATCGCCTCGTCGACGTCCGGCTACAGCATGACCGAGATGCAGGTAACCGCTGCGAATCCGCAGCGGCTGGTGGTCGGCCATCCGTTCAATCCGCCCTACCTGATCCCGCTGGTGGAAGTTGTCGGCGGCGAGCTCACCGCGCCGTGGGCGGTGGACACCGCGGCCGCCTTCTATCGGCAGGTAGGTAAAACGGTGATCACCATGGACCGGGAGCTACCTGGTTTCATAGCCAATCGCCTTCAGGAGGCACTGTGGCGCGAGGCGCTGCATATGGTTGCCAATGGCGAGGCCACCGTCGAGCAGGTCGACACCGCGATCACCGACGGGCCGGGCCTACGGTGGCCGATACAGGGGCCGTGCCTGACATTCCATCTGGCAGGCGGTGAAGGGGGCATGGCACACATGCTTGACCACTTCGGGCCCTCGCTGAAGTCCCCATGGACGCGGCTCGAAGCGCCGGAACTGACGCCGGAACTGCGGAAAAACATGGTCGCGGGTTGTGAGGAGGCTGCTGGCGGCCGCTCCATCGGTGACTTGATAGCACAGCGGGACAGGGCGGTCATCGCCATTCAGCGTGCGGTGAGCGCACATCGCGGTGATGCCCGTGAATGAGCGACTCGCATATCGCGACATGGTTCGCGACGAGTGGATCGACTACAACGGCCATCTCAGTGAACCGTTCTACGTGATGGTCTTCGGCTTCGCCACCACCGCGATGATGAGTGCAATCGGTCTGGGCGACCACTACCGCGCCGAGACCGGCGCATCCCTCTACACCGTTGAGGCGCATGTGCGGTACCTGCGTGAGGTTCATCGGAACGCCGAACTGCTGGTGACCACTTCGGTTCTCTCGGTAGGTTCGAAGAAAGTTCGCTTCTGCCACGAGATGCACGTCGGCGATGCGCTGGTCGCCACGGAAGAGCTGCTGGCGCTGCACGTAAGGGGAGGGGCCTCCCAACGGTTCCCACGGTCTGTGCTCGGGCAACTCGAGGAGTATGTTGTCGCAGCGCCGGATTACGCTGGTCGCTCCATCTACGGCTAGCTGCGCGCGCCGCGAAGCGTGGCGCAGCCCCTCTGTAAATATTCGCAGGGCTACCAATCGGAAAAATCGCTATGAATGATGGATATCGATCTAGTACGAGAAATCTGAACCGGCGACGCTTGTTGTCCACGGCGTTCGCAGGTGCCGTCGCCCTCGGCGCGGCGCCACTGCTCTCCGCTTGCGGAGGCGGTGCGAATGCCGCGGTGCCCGCACCTTCTGGACCTCCGAGGCGCGGCGGGAAGCTGCGCGCCGGCGTCACCGGCGGCGGCGCCGCCGACACGCTCGACCCGCACATTCCGGTCACCAATCCGGATATCGCCAGGGTGATCAACCTGTACGAGCCGCTGCTTTACCGCGATCACGACTACCGCAAAGAAATGCTGGTCGCCGAGTCGCTGACCGCGTCGGCCGACGCGAAGACATGGACGGCGACATTGCGTGCGGGTGTGAAGTTCCACGACGGGCGCGACGTGACTCCTGCCGATGTGGTCGCGACTTTCCGCCGGATCATGGATCCGAAGGATCCCAAGAGTGGCGCGGCAAGTCTGGTGATGCTTGACAAGGTGGTGGCGACCGGCGGCCGCACGGTTGAGTTCCGGTTGAAGGAACCTACGGCAACGTTCGACGATTATCTCGGGCAGTACGCGCTCGGTATCGTGCCTGCCGATTTCGATGTCAAGCACCCGATCGGCAGCGGGCCGTTCAAGGCGAATTCCTTCACCGCAGGGGTGCAGAGCATGTTCCTGCGCAACGAGCACTACTGGCGCCCCGGCCAGCCTTACCTTGATGAGTTGGTACTGACCAACTTCACCGAGGACGACGCGCGGATCAACGCCTTGCTCTCCTCTCAGGTCGACGCTATCGATCAGGTGCCTGTCGCGCTGATCGACGTGCTGCGCAGTGACCGCCGGATCCGGATCCTCAACTCGGAGACCGGAACCTGGCTGCCATTCACCATGCGGGTGGATCGCCCGCCGTTCGACGATGTGCGAGTTCGGCAGGCCATGCGGCTGATCGTCGACCGCGAGCAAATGATCAATCAGGTGTTGAGTGGCCAAGGGCGTGTCGGGAACGATATCTATGCGCCGTTCGATCCTGGGTATGACTCCGCACTGCCCCAGCGAAAGCAGAATGTCGCTGCCGCAAAGCGGCTGCTGTCCGATGCGGGCCACGAGAACCTCGAAGTGGAACTCGTTACCGCGCCCATCCAGGCTGGTGCGGTCCAGTCCGCACAGGTGTTGCAGCAGCAAGCTCGCGCTGCCGGTATCACCGTGAACCTCCGCAAGGTCGATACCACGACGTTCTTCGGTAAGGGCTACACCAATTGGGATTTCGCGCAGTCCTTCTGGTACACCCGGAACTACTTGCCGCAGGTCGCGTCGTGCGCGCTACCGAACTCCCCGTACAACGAGACACACTGGTCGGATAAGGAGTTCCAGCAGCTGATCCGGCAGGCCCGAGGCACTGTCGATGAGAGAGCCAGGAACAAGCTATTGAAGCGGGCGCAGAAGATCGAGTACGAGCGTGGCGGGTACATCATCTGGGGGTTCGCCAACCAGGTTGATGCCTACCAGGCTTATGTGGCTGGTCTGGTTCCCGACCGTACTGGCATCTCACTCAGCGGCTACCAGTTCCGGCAAGTCTGGCTCGGTACGGCGGGAGGATGACGTGATCATGTTCCGTTTGATAGCGCGCAGGCTGCTGGTCAGTGTCCTGGTGCTGTGGCTGGTAAGCCTGCTGGTATTCGTGGCCACGCTGCTGCTTCCCGGCGACCCCGCGCGCGCCATCCTTGGCCAGCAGGCCACTCCGGAGCGCATCGCCGCGCTGCAACAACGCATGCACCTCAACGCGCCGGTATGGCAACGCTATCTGGACTGGCTCTCGGGTGTGTTCACCGGCAATCTCGGTACCTCGACGGCTACCCATGGCTCGGTGAACGCGCTGCTGGGTGATCGGATCATCGCGTCATTGGTGCTGCTGGCGGCGGCCGCGTTGATCAGCGCGCCACTGGGGCTCGGGTTGGGGACCTTCTCCGCGATGCGTCACGGGCACGCCGCTGACCACGCGGTGTCGGGCTTTAGCTTGGTGATCGCGGCGCTGCCGGAGTTCGTTATCGGGATCGCACTGATCGTGCTGCTCTCGACGACGGTCTTCACCGTATTCCCTTCGGTAACCCTTGCCGCGCCAGGGCAGCCGGTGTGGGCACGGCCGGAGCAACTGGTGCTTCCGGTACTGACCCTGGTACTCGTTGTCACGCCGTACATCGTGCGGATGATGCGGGCCACGATGATCGACGTGCTCAGCAGCGGGTACGTGGAGATGGCCAGGCTCAAGGGGTTACCGGAGCGCGTGGTGATCCTCCGTCACGCATTGCCGCATGCCAGCGGTCCGGTGGCACAGGTGATCGCACTGCAACTCGCCTGGCTGGCGGGCGGGGTGGTCGTCGTGGAGTTCCTGTTCCGCTATCCAGGAGTTGGCCAGGCGCTCATCGATGCGGTCAACAACCGGGACGTGCAGGTGGTACAGGCCATCACGCTGCTCATCGCTGGCGTGTACATCCTTGTGAACCTGCTCGCGGACATCGTCGGGATCCTGACCAATCCGAGGCTGCGGACGGAGGTTGCCCGATGAGCACTCTCGTGGCCGAGGAGGACACCACCGGGTACCACGACGTAGGGAAGCCTGCCAACCTGTTCCGTCGCGCATGGCAACTGCCGCAGGCGAAGATCGGCGTCGTGCTGACCGTGCTGGTGGCACTGATCGCCTTGCTCGGACCGTGGCTGGGCCCGCTGATTACCGGCTACGGGCCAACTGACTTCTCCGGCAAGCCGTTCAAGCACCTCGGTGCGGCAGGCACGGACGGCATCGGCAGGGATGTGCTCACCCGCTTTCTCGACGGCGGCGCCGCGCTACTGGGCTTTGCACTGCTCGCCACCGCGCTGGGCGTCGTCGCAGGCACCCTGCTTGGCATGCTGGCGGGCTACAGCGGCGGACGTCTTGACAGCATCATCATGCGTGGCAACGATGTGCTGCTGTCCTTCCCACAGCTGGTATTCGCGCTGCTGGCGATCGCGATGATCGGGCCGCGGGGCTGGCTGCTGGTGGTGGTCATCGGGATCACCCATGCACCGAGGGTGGCACGGGTCGCGCGGCAGGCCACGGTTGCCGTGATCGGAAACGACTACATCACCGCCGCGGAAATGTACGCGGTGCCGCGATGGCAGATCCTGCTGCGGGAGGTGCTGCCGAACATCACAGGTCCACTCATGGTCGAGCTCGGGCTGCGGCTTACCTATTCGATCGGCTACATCGCGTCACTGTCCTTTCTGGGAGTCGGCATACAGCCGCCATCGGCAGACTGGGGCCTGATGATCAATGAGAACAGGATCGCCCTGGTCGTGCAGCCGTGGGGTGTGCTGCTGCCGGTGGCCGCGATCGCGGTGCTCACCGTCGGCACGAACCTGATCACCGACTCGCTCGCCTCCGCGGCGGCCGGGCGTGACCGGAAGGGGACATCGTGACAACGACAGAGACCGCGGACACTATCGATGTTGGCACGGCGCTCGCGGTGAGAGACCTACGGGTGGAGACCATGGCAGGCGCACCGATCCTGCATGGAGTGTCGTACTCGATAGCTCCTGGCGAGGTCCTCGCACTTGTCGGTGAGTCGGGCTCCGGCAAGACCACTGCCGGACTCGCCGCACTCGGGCATTTTCGCAGTGGTCTGCGCCAGGCAGGGGGCTCGGTGACCGTCCAGGCGCGGGAGGGCGATCCTTCGGATATCCTCCAGCTCGGCGACCGAGAGAAGCGGGCCTTACGCGGAAGCTCGGTGTCCTACATACCGCAGGACCCCGCACTGTCGCTCAATCCTGGGTTGCGGATCGGGCGGCAGATCGCCGAAGTCCTGCGGGCACACGGGTACAGTGGCTCGGCAGAGCGACGAGCACAGCGCGTGCGCGAGGTACTCGGCGAGGTGGGGCTGCCGGAGGGCGAGGACTACCAACGCCGCTACCCACATCAGCTTTCCGGCGGGCAACAGCAACGGGTCGGCATCGCGATGGCGTTCGCCTGCCTGCCGAGCGTGGTCGTGCTCGACGAGCCAACCACTGGACTCGACGTGACAACCCAGGCCCTGATACTCCAGACCATCGGACGGCTCACCGCCGAGCACGCCGTGGCCGCCCTCTACATCACTCATGACCTAGCGGTCGTCGCCGCGATCGCAGATCGGGTCGCCGTGATGTACCAGGGTGCGATCGTGGAAGCCGGACCCGCACGGCAGGTACTCCATCAACCGCACCATGCCTATACCCGGCGGCTGATGGAGGCCGTACCCGATATCGACGGTGTTCGACGGTTGGCGCCGGAAGCAGCGGCGACCGCACCGGCCGCGAAGTCGGCATTGCTTGCGGTCAGCGACATCTCGCTGTCCTACGGTGATCACCGCGTGTTGAAGGGTGTGGGCATCACCATCGAAGCCGGTAGCTCACTGCTGTTGCTCGGGGAGTCCGGCTCCGGCAAGACCACCCTGTCGCGCTGCGTTTGCGGACTCGTCGAGCACTACACCGGGTCCGTCGAGCTGGCAGGTACCGGGCTGGCCTGCTCCACAAAGGATCGCAGTGCCGCTGCCCGCAGGGATGTGCAGTACGTGTTCCAGAGCCCGTTCTCCTCGCTCAACCCACGCAAGACGATCGCGCAGTCGCTTGAGGTGCCGCTCGCGTGGCTGACCGATCTCAGCAGGGCGCAGCGGCGGAAGCGGGTATTCGAGGTGCTGGACCAAGTGCGCTTCAGCCAGTCGATCGCGCACCGGTTGCCCGAGCAGCTCAGCGGCGGCGAGCGCCAGCGTGCCGCGATAGCACGGGCGCTGGTCACCACTCCGAAGGTGCTGGTGTGCGACGAGGTGACCTCCGCGCTGGATGTGTCCGTGCAGGCTACCATTATCGAGCTGCTCGGTGAGCTGCGTCGCGAGCTTGGCATGGCGATGTTGTTCGTGACACACAACATCGCACTCGCCAGGCACGTAGCGGACCGGATCGCCGTGTTGCGCGGTGGTGAGATCGTCGAGTCCGGCACTGTCGAGGAGGTCCTTACCGTACCAAAGAACCCCTACACCAGTGAACTTCTGGCCAACACACCACGGCTGTGAGACGGGAAGCGAGTCAACAAAGGTGAACTATCCACACGGGACGGTCGGGGCAGGATTCGCGCCGGTACGCGACGAGTTCTCCGAAATTCTTGCGCGCACACGCGGTGGTGCGGCGTTCTCCGTGGTACGGCGGGGAGAGACGCTGGTTGACCTCTGGGGCGGTATGGCCGACCGGCGGGCCGGTGCGCCGTGGCACGAGGACACCGTGGTCGTGCTGTTCT
>JBOHEL010000041.1:0-17641 GCA_050700995.1 Sciscionella sp.
CCTCGGGGTCGAGCTTGACGAGGTCGTCGAACATCACGAGCGCCTGCCCGCTCAGGAGGACTTCGAGATAGTGTCCGGAACCATCGGCAGGGGCACCGCTGCCGCATTGCGTTTCGAGGTGCGCGGCATGTACCACGGGCGCGCCGCCTGCGTGCTGGAACATGTCACCCGGTTGCGCGGCGACATCGGCGCCGACTGGCCGCGACCCGCCGGGCATGGCTGCTACCGGGTGCAGGTCACCGGTGAGCCCAACTACACGCTCGACCTGCGGTTACTCGGTTCCGACGGCGATCACAACACCGCGGGGCTGAAGGCCACCGCGATGCGACTGGTCAACGCGATCCCGTCGGTGGTCGCCGCCCCGCCCGGCCTGCTCACCGCACTGGATCTACCCCTTGTCACCGGCCGCGGCCTACTCACACCGTGAGTACTTTCGACGGCTATAACGGACGAAAGTACTCACGGGTCATCGTGTGTGGCTAGCGCGGCTTCGTCGGTTTCTTCGGCGGCTTCGTCGGTTTCTTCGGTGGCTTCGCCGTGCTGGTTGCCGGCGGCGGTCAGTGTGGCGATGTCCTCGCGGGGGCCACGCTTGGCCGCCAGCACCATGTAGACGACCGCCAGGATGAACAGCAAACCCATCATCCAGTTGTTGATCCGCACGCCAAGGATGTGGGTCGCCGGGTCGACCCGCATCAACTCGATCCAGGAACGACCTACCGCGTAAGCACCGACGTACAGCGCGAACGCGCGGCCGTGGCCGAGCGCGAACCTACGGGTCGCCCACACCACGAGCGCGGCGACACCGAGGTCCCAGAGCAGTTCGTAGAGGAACGTCGGGTGCACGATCATGGTCGGCACGTGGTTGACGGCGACACCGGTGAGGTTGTCCTGCACGCCGGTGCCGGGAATGACCCTCCGGTAGATCTCCAGGCCCCACGGCAGTGTTGTCGGACCGCCGTAGAGTTCCTGGTTGAAGTAGTTGCCAAGCCGCCCGATGGCCTGGGCCGTCACGATGCCGGGGGCGATGGTGTCCGCGATCGCGGACAGCGGGATTCCTTTGCGGCGGCACGCGATCCAGGCACCGACCGCGCCCAGTGCGATAGCGCCGGGGATGCCGAGGCCGCCGTCCCATACCTTCAATGCGTTAATGGGGTTCTTGCCGGGGTCGAAGTAGCGCCACCAGTCCGTGGCCACGTGGTACAGGCGACCGCCGACAAGGCCGAACGGCACCGCCCAGACCGCGATATCGACGATGGTTCCCGGTGCGCCGCCGCGTGCCTTCCACCGCCGCTCCCCCCACCAGATCGCGACAATGATCCCGAGGATGATGAACAGCGCGTAGGCCCGCAGCGGCAGCGGACCGAGGTACCACACCCCACGGTCGGGGCTGGGGATGTACGCGTGTAGCGGCAGGGCAGCGAGGCTCACATGTTCACCGTAGCTGGCGCACCAGAGCAGCGGGGCGTCAGGTCGCCCACGCGCGACCGCAGCTCAGCCGCCGGTGACTACCGGGCGGCGCACGCCCTCGGCCAGGTCGGCGGCCAACGTGCGGACCGCGTCGATGCCCTCGGCAGCCGCGGAGACGAACGCCGAGCCGACGATCACCGCGTCCGCGAAGCCCGCAACCTCGGCGGCCTGCTTGCCGGAGCGGACACCGAGGCCGACGCCGATCGGAAGGTCGGTGTGCGCGCGGGCGCGGCGCACGATCTCGGCAGCGGCGGTACTCACGGTGTCCCTGGCGCCGGTCACTCCCATCACGGAGGTGGCATAGAGGAAGCCGCTGCTGGCCTTCGCCGTGAGGTCGATGCGCTCTTCGGTGGAGGACGGCGCGATCAGGAAGATTCGGTCAAGATCATGTTGTTCAGCGGCGGCGACCCAGCCGTCGTCGTCGTCGGGAACCAGGTCAGGAGTAATGCCACCGAGGCCACCCGCGGCGGCCAGGTCACGCGCGAAGGCGTCGGGCCCGTAGCGGTGCACCGGGTTCCAGTAGGTCATCACCACGGCGCGGCCACCGGCTGCCGCCACCGACTCCACGACGGGGAATAAGTCGCGCAGCCGGAAGCCGTTACGCAGGGCCGATTCCGCCGCGGCCTGGATGGTCGGTCCGTCCATCACCGGGTCGGAGTACGGAATGCCGACCTCGACGAGATCGCAGCCGCCCTCGATCATCGCGGCAAGCGTCCGCTTGGAGTCCTCGACCGTGGGATATCCGGCTGGCAGGTAACCGATGAGTGCCGCGCGGTGTCGCGCCCTGGTTTCCGCGAAAAGCGCATCCATTGTGGACACTAGGTACCCTCCACCAGGTTGAACCACCGCATCGCGGTGTCCATGTCCTTGTCGCCGCGACCTGAGAGGTTGACCAGGATCACCGAATCCCCACCGAGTTCCTTACCCAGCGCCATCGCGCCGGCCAGCGCGTGCGCCGATTCGATGGCTGGGATGATGCCCTCGGTACGGGAGAGCAACCCGAAGGCATCCATCGCCTCGGCATCGGTGACCGCGCGGTACTCCGCCCTGCCGGTGTCCTTGAGCCAGGAATGCTCGGGCCCGACACCCGGATAGTCCAGCCCAGCCGAGATGGAGTGTGCCTCGATGGTCTGGCCGTCCTCGTCCTGCAGCAGGTAGGACAGCGCACCGTGCAGCATGCCAGGGGTGCCCTCGCTCAGCGTCGCGCCATGCCGCCCGGAATCAAGGCCCTCTCCGCCTGGCTCCAGCCCGACCAGCCGCACGTCGGGGTCGTCGATGAATCCGTGGAAGATCCCGATCGCGTTCGAGCCGCCGCCGACGCAAGCCGCCACCACATCGGGCAGCCTGCCCACCTGTTCCAGTATCTGCGCCCGCGCCTCGGTACCGATGATCTTGTGGAAGTTGCGCACCATTACCGGGAACGGGTGCGCGCCAGCCGCCGTGCCTAGCAGGTAGTGGGTGTCCTCCACGCTGCTCACCCAGTCCCGCAGTGCCTCGTTGATGGCGTCCTTCAGGGTGCGCGAGCCGGTGGTGACCGGGATCACCTCGGCACCGAGCAGTCGCATCCGCGCCACGTTGAGCGCCTGCCGCTCGGTATCGAGCTCGCCCATGTAGACCACGCACTCAAGGCCCATCAGCGCGCAGGCCGTGGCCGTGGCCACACCGTGCTGGCCTGCCCCAGTCTCGGCGATCACCCTCCGCTTGCCCATACGCTTGGTCAGCAGCGCCTGGCCTAGCACATTGTTGATCTTGTGCGAGCCGGTGTGGTTGAGGTCCTCGCGCTTGAGGAAGACGCGCGCTCCGCCGCAGTGCTCGGCGAAGCGGGGCGCCTCGGTCAGCAGCGATGGCCGCCCCGCGTAGTCGCGCAGCAACCGCTGCAACTCACCGGTGAAGCCAGGATCGAGCTTGGCCTTGTCATAGGCCACCGACAGCTCGTCGAGCGCGGCGATCAGCGCTTCCGGCATGAACCGCCCGCCGTACGGGCCGAAGTGGCCTCGAACGTCCGGATCGTGCGCGGTGTCTTCGTGCGCGTCCCGCTCGGTGCTCACACCGCTCACCGGCCTGGCCTTGGACACGCCGGATGCGAACCCGCGGTGACGAGTTGCGTGACAGCTGCCTTCGGGTCACCGCTGGTCACCAGTCCCTCGCCGACGAGCACCGCGTGCGCGCCGGCGCCAGCGTAAGTCATCAGGTCAGCGGGGCCGCGCACCCCGGACTCGGCGACCTTCAACGTGTCGAACGGCAGCCCGGGAGCGAGCTGCGTGAACACGTCCCTGTCCACTTCGAGGGTGTGCAGGTTGCGGGCGTTGATGCCGATTACCTTCGCGCCTGCCTCCAGCGCGCGATCAGCCTCCTCCGCCGTGTGTACCTCGACCAGCGCCGTCAGTCCGAGCGACTCCGCCCTGTCGAGCAGGGCAGCGAGTGCGTTCTGTTCAAGCGCGGCCACGATCAGCAACACCATGTCGGCGCCGTGCAGCCTGGCCTCGTGCACCTGGTAGGGGCTGACCACGAAGTCCTTGCGCAGCACCGGAACATCCACCACCCTGCGCACCGCGTCCAGGTCGGCCAGCGAGCCGCCGAACTGGCGCGACTCCGTGAGCACGCTGATGACACGGGCACCCGCCGACGCGTAGTCGGCCGCGAGCGCCGCAGGATCGCCGATCTCGGCGAGCGCACCCCGCGACGGACTGCGACGCTTGACCTCGGCGATCACACCGACGCCCGGTTCGCGCAGTGCGGCGAGCGCGTCCCTCGGCTCGGGTGCCTTCGAGGACTTCACCTTCAACTCGTCGAAGGGCAGCGTGCTTTCCCGGACCGCGAGGTCCTCGCGAACCCCGTCGATAATCGATTCCAGCACGCTCACGACGCCGCCACCAGACACACTCCTACCCTGCGCTGCCACCGATCCGTTCTGCTGCCCGAGCACCTCGCGTCCGGTTTTCCGGGTTGGCTCGCTCACCGCCACAATTCCCCTTCCCACTACGAGGATGCTAAACCTGGGTGAAGCGAGCACCGGGCGGCGGGTCGGCTATCTGTCCGGTCGTTGCGCGGTCGGGTCGTGCCCGTCCGACAACTCGTCCCAGAGCTTCCTGTCCGGCGCGGGTACCCGTTTGGCCGCACCCGGCGCGGCATAACGCGCACCCATCCTCGGCATCACGGCACCGCGAAGCACCAACACGACCCCGGCTGCCACTGCCAGCAATCCGGCAAGCACCGCGAGCGCGTGGCCGGAGACGACCTGGGCGAGCGGGTAGCCGTCCGGATGTGGCTCGAACACCCCGGCTACCTCGTGCAGTGCGAACCACAGCGCGGCGATGCCCGCCGCCACCACCAGTGCTCCGAGGACTCGCCGCAGCCAGCCCGACGTGGCCACCGCCGCGGCGACCGCAGCCAGGTAGAGCAATGCCAGCGGCACCAGCGCGGCCTCGCGCTCGGACCCATTGATGGCGTTGGTCACGGTGCCACGCAGGTCGCTGGGATGCTGCGTCCACTCCCAGGTCAACCGGGACGCCCCCCACAGTGCCGCCGACGCGAGCGCGAGTAGCAGCACAACCATCCACAGTGGACGGCTGCCGTGGCGCCGTTCCGCTTCAGCCACGGGCCTCGGCTCCCGCCACGACCGGCTCGCCGGCCAGCGGGGAGCGCAGCGTGCCCGCCATCGCCACCGCGGCCAGCACGCCACGCGCCTTGCTCAACGACTCGTTGTCCTCGTACTCGGGCTCGGAGTCGGCCACCACTCCACCACCGGCCTGCACGTAGGCGACGCCGTCGCGCATCAGCGCGGTGCGGATGGCGATCGCGGTGTCCGCGTCGCCCGCGAAGTCCAGGTAGCCGACGACGCCGCCGTAGAGACCGCGGCGGGTCGGCTCCAACTCCTCGATGAGCTGCATCGCCCGCACCTTGGGCGCGCCGGACAGCGTGCCAGCGGGAAAGCAGGCGGTGACCGCGTCGAACGCGGTGCGGCCCTCGGCGAGCTCACCGGTGACCGTCGACTCAAGGTGCATCACATGGCTGTAACGCTCCACCCGGAAGAAGTCGACGACGTGCACACTGCCCGGCTTGCAGACCCTGCCAAGGTCGTTGCGGCCGAGGTCGACGAGCATCAGGTGCTCCGCACGCTCCTTCTCATCGGCCAGCAGGTCCTTTTCCAGCCGGGCGTCCTCCTCCGGGTCGGCGCCCCGCCAGCGGGTGCCCGCGATCGGGTGAGTGGTGGCACGTCCGTCGCGCACCGTCACCAGCGCCTCGGGACTCGAACCGACGATGTCGAAGCCCTCCAGCCGCAGCAGGTACATATACGGGCTGGGGTTGGTGGCGCGCAGCACCCGGTACACGTCGAGCGCGTCGGCCTCGGTGGTCATCTCGAACCGTTGTGACGGCACGATCTGGAATGCCTCACCGGCGTGGATCGCCTCGACGGCCTCGCGCACCGCGGCGTGGAAGTCGGCGGGCGAACGCCTGCGGACGAACTCCGGCTCCGGGCGGTCGAACACCGCGGTCGTCGAAGGCGCGGGCTTCGCTAGCTGCCGGGTCATCACGTTCAGCCGTTCGACCGCGTCCACGTAGGCGGCATCCACCCGCTCCGGAGTGTCGTCCCAGTTCACGGCGTTGGCGATCAGCGTGACGGTGCCCTCGTGGTGGTCAAGCGCGGCGATGTCGGTCGCCAGCAGCATGGTCATCTCGGGCAGCCGCAGGTCGTCATCGGCGAGTTCGGGCAGCCGCTCCAGCCAGCGCACCGCGTCGTAGCCGAGGTATCCGACCATGCCGCTGGTCAGCGGCGGCATCCCTGGCAACGGTTCGGTGTGCAACGCGGCCACGGTCTCCCGCAGCACCTGCAACGGGTTGCCCTCGCTTGGTAGGCCGACCGGTGGAGTGCCCTGCCAGACCGCTTTGCCGTCGCGCACGGTCAGCGTGGCGGGGCTGCGTACGCCGACGAAGGACCAACGCGACCAGGACTCCCGGTTCTCTGCGGACTCGAACAGGAACGTGCCCGGCCGGTTCTCGGCGAGCTTGCGGTATACCGACAACGGTGTCTCGGCGTCCGCCAACAGCCTGCGGACCACCGGGATCACCCTGCGATCGGCGGCCAGGGAGCGGAACTCTTCCAGCGTCGGGTTGACGGGCGCGTCCATACCGCCATTGTGCCGCCACGGTTGACGTCCGACTGAGCCGGGTCTAAAATTTCAACCTATGTTGAAATGGCCGGTGAGTTGACCGCGGCCAAGCGGCGCGGGCGCCGACCCTCTGGCGAGGACACCCGCGCGGCACTACTGACCGCGGCGAGGGAGGTCTTCACAGAGCAGGGCTATGAGAGAGCGACAGTACGTGCCATCGCGGGGCGTGCCGGTGTCGACGCCGCTATGGTCAATCACTGGTTCGGCGGCAAGGACGAGCTGTTCCTGCAGGCGATCGTGCGGTTGCCGTTCCATCCCTCGGAGCTGGTCGAGCGGCTGTTGCAGGGCGATAACGCGACACTCGCGTGGCGGATGATCCGCACCTTCCTCGAAGTATGGGACAGCAACGGCGGCGGCGCACTGACCGCGCTTGTTCGCAGCATTTCCGCACATGAGGCTGCCGCCGCCGCGCTGCGCGGGCTGTTCGTCCGCCAGGTCTTCCGGCCCGTGATCGCGGCCGTCGCACCGGACGAGTCCGCGCAGCGCAGCGAACTGCGCGCCGCACTGTGCGCGTCCCAACTGATCGGCCTCGGGATGGCGCGCTATGTGCTGAAGTTCGAACCGCTGGCCTCCGCCGACGCGGCGACCGTCGTCGATGCCATCGCCCCTACCGTGCAGCGCTACCTCGCCGGCGACTTCACCTGACTTACGCACCTCGACGCACCGAAGGTCAAGCCGGTTGCGGCGAGCAGTGTCTGGCAGAGGGCGCCGGTCAGGACCATGACCCTAGGATCGCCGAACCGCAGGGCCGGGGTCCTACGTGCTCGCCCAGGCGGTCCAGATCTTGTTCAGTAGCAACAGCGATTCCCATCATCAACGTCGTAGCGGTGGTAGCCGATCACGGCGCGGACCACGGCCCAGTTCTTCTGCTCCACGTGCGCGCCGTCGTTGCAGTGATGGCGCCCCGGGGCGAGACCAGGTGAAGGTGATCTGGCGCTGCCCACACCCGTCCAGCAGTGGTGATTGATGAACTCCGATCCGTTGTCGCCGTCGACCCCCAAAACTGAGAACGGCATGTTCTGGGCCACGTCGGCTACACCGTAGGTTTCGTTTCTTCCGTGAGCAACAGGGTCGCGTCAAAGCATGTCGCGTCACCGGTGTGGCAGGCGGCGCCGGTCTGCTCGACCAGCAGCAGCACGGTGTCGCCGTCGCAGTCCAGCCGCACCTCACGCACGTGCTGGGTGTGGCCGGAGGTCTCCCCCTTCTCCCACAGCGTGCCTCGGCTACGGGAAAAGTAGGTGGCGCGGCGGGTGCTCAGTGTGCGGTGCAGCGCCTCGTCGTTCATCCACGCCACCATGAGCACCTCACCAGTGCCGTGCCGCTGCGCCACCGCACACACCAGGCCGTCGGCATTGCGCTTGAGCCGTGCCGCGATGTCCGGATCGAGTTCGCTCATCGTGGGCTCCCCAGGAAATCACGAACGGAGGCGGTATTGAGCAGTATCACGGCGTAGCCGCCGCCGACCGCCAGCACTCCGGAGATGACCCGCGCCCACCACGGCCCATTCGACAGCAGGATCACCAGGTGCAGCAACGTGGCCAGCGTCAGCACCACGACCCCGACCAGCCTCGCGGGACGCAGCCGCGCCAGCATCCCGCCGACGACGGCGAGCTCGAAGGCCGCCACCACGACGGTCGGTGTGATCACGCTGACACCGCCCTGGATGGCCCACCGCAGCAGCCCCTCTACCAGGAACGCCAGCGCGACGCCCGCGATCAGCAGCGTGACGACCTTGATCTCAGCGGGGAGTCTCATCGCACCACCACTCCTGCCGCCCGTAGCGTGTCCTTGACGGCGCCGATCTTCAACTGTCCGAAGTGGAACACGCTGGCGGCGAGCACCGCGTCCGCACCGGCCGCCACCGCGGGCGGGAAGTGCTCCAGCGCGCCCGCTCCCCCGCTGGCGATCACCGGGACGGCGACCACCGCCCGCACCCGGCGCAGCAGGTCAAGGTCGAAGCCGGACTTGGTGCCGTCGGCGTCCATCGAGTTGAGCAGGATCTCCCCCACCCCCAGCTCCTGGCCGCGCGCCGCCCATTTCACCGCGTCGATCCCGGTGCCATGGCGGCCGCCGTGGGTGGTGACCTCGAAGCCGGACGCCGTACCTTCGGCACGCCTCGCGTCGACCGAGAGCACGATGCACTGCGCGCCGAACCGCTGCGAGCACTCGGAAAGCAGCTCGGGGCGGGCGATCGCTGCGGTGTTGATGCTGACCTTGTCGGCACCGGCGCGCAGCAGCTTGTCCACATCGGACGGTGCACGCACCCCACCGCCGACGGTGAGGGGGATGAACACCTGCTCGGCGGTGCGCCGTACCACGTCGTAGGTGGTCTCGCGATCACAGGAGGACGCGGTGACGTCCAGGAACGTCAGTTCGTCGGCGCCCTCGGCGTCGTAAGCCCGCGCGAGCTCGACCGGGTCGCCCGCGTCACGCAGCGCCGCGAAGTTGACGCCCTTGACCACTCGGCCAGCGTCCACGTCGAGGCAGGGGATCACCCGAACCGCTACTGACATGCCCCCAGACTACTGGGCCCGGACCCACCGATGGACGTCGGTGAGCGGCCGCGACTTGACGGCACGGCGTCTACCCCCCACAATTCAACATATGACGAATTACGCGGTAGCTGCTACCGAACTTCGTGTCGTTCGGGGCGGCCGCGCGGTCTTGCGGGGCCTGGACTTCCACGCCCAGCAAGGATCGATCACCGGGCTACTCGGCCCGAGCGGCTGCGGCAAGACGACGCTGCTGCGGTCAGTGGTCGGCGTGCAAGTGGTGGCCGGTGGGACGGTGACCGTTCTGGGCTCACCAGCGGGCAGCGCGAGCTTGCGTGATCGGATCGGCTACGCGACGCAGAGCCCGTCGGTCTACTCCGACCTGACGCTCACCGAGAACCTCCGGTACTTCTCGTCGGTGCTGCGCGCACCATCCGGCGATGTCACGCGGGTGATCGACGAGGTCGGGCTGGCAGACCACGCGGCCAAGGTCGTCGGGCGGCTCTCCGGTGGCCAGTTCTGCCGCGCCAGCCTCGCGGTGGCGCTGCTGGGCAAGCCAGAACTGCTGGTGCTCGACGAGCCGACGGTCGGGCTCGATCCGGTACTGCGGGAGGAATTGTGGGAGCTGTTTCACCGGCTGGCGAGTTCTGGGGTGACGCTGATGGTCTCCAGCCACGTGATGGACGAGGCCGCCCGCTGCGACCGGTTGCTGCTGATGCGAGAGGGCACGCTGCTCGCTGAAGACACCCCGGACGGCCTGCGCGCCCGCACCGGCGCGAACGATCTGGAGCAGGCGTTCCTGCGCCTGGTCCGCGAGAAGGAGGCGGTCGCGCCATGAACCTGGCCATCACCTTCGCCACCGCGCGGCGGATCCTCACCCAGTTGCGCCACGATCCGCGCACCGTCGTGCTGCTGGTTGTGCTGCCGTCACTGCTGCTGGTGCTGCTGCGCTACGTGTTCGACTCCGCGCAGGCGTTCAGCCATGCCGCGCCAGCGCTGCTGTGCGTGTTCCCCTTCGCGATCATGTTCATCGTCACCTCCATCACCACGCTGCGGGAACGCACCACGGCAACGCTGGAACGGCTGATGACGATGCCTATCGGCAAGCTGGACCTGCTCGTCGGGTACGGGCTCGCGTTCGGCGTGGTCGCCGTGCTGCAGGTCGTCGTGGCGACGGTACTGTCACTGACCTGGCTTGGCCTGGATATTTCCGGGGCGGTCTGGCTGCTGGTCGTGATCGCGGTGCTCGATGCGCTGCTCGGCATGGCGATGGGGTTGTTCGCGAGCGCCTTCGCCCGCACCGAGTTCCAGGCCGTGCAGTTCATGCCCGCGATCGTGATGCCGCAGGTGTTGCTGTGCGGGCTGTTCACGCCGCGCGGGCAGATGACCGACGTGCTGCACTGGATCTCCGACGTAATGCCGCTGTCCTACGCGGTGGACGCGCTCACCCAGGTCACCGCGTCGCGGGATATCGACGGCACGCTGGTGCGCAACCTCATCATCGTCGCGGGCTGCGCGGTGCTGGCACTGGTGCTCGGTGCGGCCACACTGCGCCGCCGCACCCCGTAACGGCGGTCTAGCGGATCGCGCTCAGGAACGCCACCCACTGGGCCCCCGGCACGCGCAGCAGGGGCCCAGCCGGATCCTTGGAGTCACGCACCAGCGTCGCCTCGCGCCAAGCGACCTCGACACAGTCACCGTTGCTTGAGCTGTAGCTGCTCTTACGCCAAGCGATCCCGCCCAGCTCACGTGCGTTCATCGTCGCCTTCTCCTTCGGCATACAGCTCGGTTGCCAGCCTGGCAATCAGCTCCCTGGATTGTCCCTCATCCAGCGCGCTGTCCGCCAGACCCGCCAAGATGCGGCGGTAGGCGGCAATCTCCTCCGGCTCTTCCAGGAACAGGCTCGATGTCTCACTGTCGATGTAGACCACCGGTTTGAACTCCGCGAACTCCATCAGCTTGAACTGGCCCGCGATGCCGGCGTGCGCGCCGAGTGAGGTGGGAGCCACGCGTAGCGTCAGGTAAGGCCGCACCGACATCCGCAGTAGGTGGTGCAGTTGCTCGGACATCACCTCGGGCCCACCGATCGGCAGCCGAAGCGCGAACTCGTGGATGAAATACGTGAACTGGGCACGGTGTTCTCGGCTGAACAGTTGCTGGCGAGCCAGCCGCGCCGCCACCCTGTCATCGATCTCGCTGTCGGGCACATTCCCGGTGCCGTGGATGAGCGCTCGCGCGTACTCCCCGGTCTGCAAGAGCCCCGGAACGAGCGTTGCCTGGAAATCACCGATGCTGACCGCTTTGTCCTCGTGGTCGATCAGCGTCCGTAACTGCTTGGGCAGCCGCGAGCCGTGCTGCTGCAACCAGCCTGCCTTGTCCATCTCCTGGCACAGCCGCAGCAGCCGCTGCCGCTCCCTGCCCTTCACCCCGCAAATCGCGAGGAACGCCGACACGTCGAGGTCCTTGCCGCCGCGCTTTCCGGACAGCAGCCGCGACACCCGGCTCGGCGACCACCCCAGCTCACGCGCGGCGTCCTGCCCGGTCAGTTTCGCACGTGCCATCGCGACGCGTAGCCCGTCGCCCAGCTCGCGGCTGCGTATCGTGGATTCTCGATCCCGCATGGCGGCCACGTTAGCGCCGGGGTACGACGGATTCCGAACGTTCGCGAGGATTGTCCCCCGAAGGTCGGATGGCGTGTCCCACCGGCAATCGGTTCGCTGTCACCATGGACACGATTCCCGCAGCGCTCTGCGAAGCGTACCGCCTGCTCCGCATCGAACTGTACCGACACCTGGACGAGGCGGAGTTCCTGGCGACCAAATACCAGCCGTGGTCCGGAACGGACGCGACATCCGCGCGCGCCCTGATCCCCGACCTTGTGGTGGTGATCCGAGGTGTGCTGGTACAGCACGAGGAATCCAGGCAGGGCCACTGCCGGTGCTGCACCGAACAATGGCCCTGCCCGACCGTGCAGACCATTCACCGTCTGCTGAAAGACCCCGACCGCGAATTCACCAGACTCCTGCAGCAGAATGGCGAGCCATGACCACAGATCTGGCACGTCTGGCTTCCGGTAAGTACGTGCTGCTCACCACCTACCGGAAGTCCGGAGAGCCGGTCCCGACGCCGGTGTGGGTGGCGCGCGACGATGACGAGCTGGTGGTCTGGACGACGACGAATTCCGGCAAGGTGAAACGGATCCGCCGCGAGAGCGCGGTCGACGTAGCGCCATGCGATCTGCGAGGCAAGCCGCAAGGCGACGCCGTCTCCGGGCACGCCAGGCTGCTGGAGGCCGACGACACCGAATGCGTGCGGCGGCTGATCGCCCGCAAGTACGGCGTCCTCGGCTGGCTCACCATCTTCGGCAGCCGCCTGCGTCGCGGCAACACCGGCACCATCGGCATCGCCATCACCCTGACACGGCCGTGAGGGCTTCCCGCAGGCTGAAGGCCCCGGCGTAAAGGGCTTTGCCGATTATCGCGCCTTCCACTCCGTCGTATGCCAGCGTCGCGAGATCACGCAGATCATCCACTGTGGACACCCCACCGGAGGCGATCACAGCGGCGTCAGTGCGGGTGCAGACCTGCCGCAGCAACTGCAGGTTCGGACCCTCCAGCGTGCCGTCCTTGCTGACATCGGTGACAACGTAACGCGCGCAGCCGTCGGCGTCCAGCCGCTCCAGCACCTCCCAGAGATCGCCACCGTCCGACGTCCACCCCCGTGCGGCCAGCCTGTGCCCGTTCTCCCCGATCCGCACATCCAGGCCGACCGCGACCTTCTCACCGTGCTCGGCGATCACGCGCGCACACCAGGCAGGGTCTTCCAGTGCGGCGGTCCCGATGTTCACCCGCGCGCAGCCCGTGCTGAGTGCGGCGGCCAGCGAGTCGTCGTCCCTGATCCCGCCGGACAGTTCCACCTTGACGTCCAGCCTGTCTACCACATCGCAGAGCAGGTCGCGGTTGGAACCTCGCCGGAACGCTGCGTCCAGATCCACCAGGTGCACCCATTCGGCACCAGCCGACTGCCATGCCAGCGCGGCATCCAGCGGCGCGCCGTAATCGGTTTCGGTACCCGCAGCCCCCTGCACGAGGCGCACCGCCTTACCCTTGGCAACGTCAACAGCGGGAAGCAATGTGAAGCTCACACGCTCATTTTAGCGGCACCTCAGGTGACTGCCTTCACCCAGTTCTCCAACAGTGTCGCACCCGCGTCACCGGACTTCTCCGGGTGGAACTGCGTCGCCGCGAGCGGGCCGCTCTCGACCGCCGCCACGAAATCACCACCATGCGTGGCCCACGTCACCAACGGCTGCGGGAAGGGCTCGGCAGCCGTCAGCTCCCATCGCCGCACGCCATAGCTGTGTACGAAATAGAACCTGGTCGCCGCGTCGAGGCCAGCGAACAACCGCGAACCCTCCGGCGCGCGCACCGTGTTCCAACCCATATGCGGCAGCACATCGGCTTCCAGTCGATCGACCGTGCCGGGCCATTCGCCGCAGGCATCCGTCTCGATGCCGTGCTCGACACCCCGCTCGAAGAGCACCTGCATCCCCACGCAGATCCCCAGTACCGGCCTGCCACCAGCCAGCCGCCTGCCGATGACGCGGTCACCACGCACCCCGCGCAGCCCCGCCATGCAGGCGGCGAAGGCACCCACACCCGGGACCACAAGGCCCTCGGCGTCCAGCGCGGTACGGAAGTCCGAAGTGACCTCGACATCCGCACCGACCCTGACCAGCGCACGTTCCGCCGAGCGCAGGTTGCCCGACCCGTAGTCCAGTACGACGATCCTAGTCACCAGTGCAGGCTACCGCCCACGGTGATGACATTACGTCGCAACCTCGACCTAGCTAGAGGTCAACGGGTAGTGTCGGAGGAGTGTCACAGCTCCCCCGCGCACTCACCATCGGGCAGGTCTCCGAGCGCAGCGGCGTCGCACACACCGCCCTGCGCTTCTACGAGGACCGGCACCTCATCGCCTCGGAGCGCAGCGCGGGCAATCAGCGCCGGTATCACCGCTCCGTGCTGCGCAGGCTGGCCTTCATCCGTGCCGCCCAGCGGGTGGGAGTGAGCCTGGAAGACATCGCGGTGGCGCTCGCGACGCTGCCTAATGATCACGCTCCGACCAAGGCCGACTGGGCCCGGCTGTCGAAGAGCTGGCACGCCGAACTGGACGCCCGCATCGACGCGCTACAGCGGCTGCGGGACCGGCTCACATCCTGCGTGGGCTGTGGCTGCCTGTCGCTGCGGACCTGCGCGCTGCAGAACCCCAGCGACCAGTTGGCGAGGTACGGGCCAGGGTCACCGAAGCTCCGGCCCGCGTCCGAAGGTGGCAGGTGACGCGAGGCCCCCATGGCTACTGCGCTGACCGTGCGAACCTTGATGGTGATGTTCTCGGAAACGGTCTACTGAACATCGGTGGCACTGGGTCGCCCGCGCGGATCATCGGCCCGACGATGTGCCGCTGCCTCCCTCCGCGAAGGCGTCGACGCACCAGTCGCCGTCCTTCTTTTTGGTCTTGACAACGAGATTCTCGCTCTTGCCGCTGTACGGGCCGCCGTGAATCGTGACGTGGGCTTTCTGTGTCGCGCTGTTACCGCTGATCCTCGGGTCACCGTCGAAGCCGTAGTCGACGGTGACCTTGTTCCTCTCGAACGCCTGCTGCATCTTCTGCACGTCACCGCTGGACGACTGATCACAGAGCACGGCGTTGAGGTCATTGGCGTGCCGCCCGTTGATGGCGTCGAACGCCTTCGTCGCAACATCCTGCGGGCTGTCGCTGACCATCCAGCCCGGGGCGACGAGGCCGGTGACGAGCACGGCGGCCACGATCACGACCCCGGCCGAGCCGAGCCCGATCCACAGTCCTTTCCTGCCGCCCTTCGGCGGCGGACCGCCCGGGTAGTCGCCGAAACCGCCACCGGGAGGAGGCCCGAACCCACCGGGAGGCTGCTGACCGTACTGGCCTGGCTGGGGCTGACCACCGTAGGGGCCTGGCTGGGGCTGACCGAAACCGCCACCGGGCTGGCCCGGCTGGCCAGACCCTCCCGGCTGCTGACCGTAGGGGTCCTGCCCGCCGTTAGGCCCAGGCTGCTGCGGTGGGTACGTCATGGGTCCATCCCCTGAACTCGTGTGCCGGTATCCGATCAGTCAGACGGAGCGTAACGCCCCACGGTTCCCGGTACGCGTCAAACCGACAAATACCACGCGACCGCACCCGCCACGGCCAGCGCGACCAGTAGCGCCAGTACTACTGCGACGATCTTGGACGTCTTCCACGCGGAGTACACCCCGCCGATCAGGAAACCGGCCACCGCGACGAGTCCGACCCAGATCCAGTCCTTCCCCATATGCTTACAGGACCCCCTTGGTCGACGGCGCGCCACTGACTCGCGGATCGGCTTCCACACCGGCGCGCAGTGCCCGCGCGACTGCCTTGTACTGCGCCTCCGTGATGTGGTGTGGGTCACGGCCGTACTCCACTCGAACGTGCAACGCGATACCGGCGTGGAATGCCAGCGACTCGAACACGTGACGATTGAGCACAACCGGGTAGTTGCCGCCGACGGTAAAGGTGCTCAAGGTTTCCGGTTCGCCTCGGTGCACGCAGTACGGCCTGCCGGACACGTCGACGGCGGCGTGCGCAAGTGCTTCGTCCATCGGTACCCAGGCGTCACCGAACCGGCGGATGCCGTGCTTGTCCCCCAGCGCCTTCCCGACCGCCTGCCCGAGCACGATCGCGGTGTCCTCGACGGTGTGGTGGGCGTCGATGTCGACATCGCCGCTGGCCTTCACCCTCAGGTCGAAAGCGCCATGCACACCGAACGCGGTGAGCATGTGGTCATAGAAGGGCACGCCGGTGGATACCTCCACCTTGCCAGAGCCGTCGAGGTCGATCTCGACGGTGATCGCCGACTCCCTCGTCGTGCGTTCCACCGCGCCGATCCGATTCACCTGATCTCCTCGCTCTTCGCGACCTGCCGTGACACCTCAAGGAAGGTGTCGTTCTCGTCGGGGGTGCCCACGCTGACCCGCAGGTGCTCGGCGATGCCCACGTCACGGATCAGCACACCACTGTCCAGATAGGATTGCCATGCCGAGCGTGCGTCGCCGAACTTGCCGAACAGTATGAAGTTCGCGTCGCTCGACACCACCTCGAAGCCGATGTCGCGCAGCTCAGCCATTATCCGCGCGCGCTCGGCGATGAGCTGGTGTACCAGCCCCAGCGTCTCCTCGGCGTGCCGCAGTGCGGCGGTCGCGGCGGCCTGGGTGAGCACAGAGAGATGGTAGGGCAGCCGCACTAGCCGCAGCGCATCCACAATGGACGGTGCTGCGACGAGATAGCCCAGCCGCCCGCCCGCGAAGGCGAATGCCTTGCTCATGGTCCGGGAGACGATCAGCTTGCCGGGGAACTCCGCGAGCAGCGCGACCGCTGAGGTCTGCTCGGAGAACTCCCCGTAGGCCTCGTCAACCACCACGATGTGTGGTGCCGCTGAGACGATGTCGCGCAGCTCCGAGGACCGGATCGACTGGCCGGTCGGATTGTTCGGGCTTGTCACGAACACCACGTCCGGCGCGCGCTCGACCACGAGCTCGGCGGCACGGCCGGCATCGAGTGAGAAGTCCGCGCGGCGAGGAACAGCCACCCACTCCGTGCGGGTGCCTGCCGCGATGATCGGATGCATCGAATAGCTCGGCTCGAAACCCAGTGCGGTGCGTCCTGGCCCGCCGAACGCCTGCAGGATCTGTTGCAGGATCTCGTTCGATCCGTTCGCCGCCCACACGTTGGCCCTTGCCAGCTCGATCCCGGTACTGGCACGAAGATACCCGGCAAGGCGCTCCCGCAGCGCGATCGCGTCCCTGTCGGGGTAGCGGTTCAGCGAGGCGGCCGCCTCATCCACCGCGCGTACCACGTCGGCGACCAGCTCCGGTGGCGGCGGGTAGGGATTCTCGTTGGTGTTGAGCCGGATCGGCACGTCAAGCTGCGGCGCACCATAAGGGCTGCGGCCGCGCAGATCTTCCCGCAGCGGCAGATCCGCCAGCGTGACCTCCTCGCCGATCACGCGTCGCCGCCTCGGAATCGGGCCGTCACGGCCTGGCCGTGCGCGGGCAGGTCCTCGGCATTCGCCAGCGCCACGACCTTGTCCGCGACCGCGCGCAGCGCTTCGGCGGTGTAGTCAACGACGTGGATACCGCGCAGGAAGGTCTGCACCGACAGCCCGCTGGAGTGCCGCGCGCAGCCGCCTGTCGGCAGCACGTGGTTGGAGCCAGCGCAGTAGTCGCCGAGGGAGACCGGCGCGTATGCGCCGATGAACACCGCCCCCGCGTTGCGCACCCTGGCGGCCACCGCGCGCGCGTCCGCGGTCTGGATCTCCAGGTGCTCCGCGGCGTAGGCGTCGACCACCCGCAAGCCGTCATTCACATCGGACACCAGTACGCAGCCGGATTGCTTGCCGCGCAGGGCAGTGGTGATCCGCTCGTGGTGTTTCGTGGCCGCGACCTGCCGCGTGAG
>JBOHEL010000042.1:0-17362 GCA_050700995.1 Sciscionella sp.
GGTCTGGACTACTCGGCAAACTCCATCTCGGGTGGCTGCCTGCGGAAGCCTCGGGTGAGGTAGACGAGGTAGCAGATGCCCAGCGCCAGCCAGATCAGCCCGAGCGTGATGGCCGTGAACGCACCGAAGTTGATGAAGGACGTGGAGGTGGTGATACTCAGACCGGTGCCGATCAGGCCGACCACCCCGATCAGCACGATGTTGATCGCTGGGGTGCTGAACTTTCGGTGCACGAAGCCGAAGATCCGCTTCGGCAGCACGGAATCCCGCCCCATCGCGTACAGCAGACGGGAGGCGCTGGCCTGGGCCGCGATGCCGGAGGCGAACTGCGTGATGATCATCCCCGCGAGGAAGACCGACGAGAGCAACCGGCCGCCGACGGCGGTGGCGATCTCGAAAGCCGCCGAGTCCGGGTGTTGCACGTGGACCCCCGCCGCCACCAGTTGGGTGGCGTAGGAGGCGACCACGAAGATGATGCCGCCGATGACGGTGACCAGCACGATCGCCTTGGGGATGGTGCGCTTCGCGTCCTTGGTCTCCTCGGTGAGGGTGGTGATCGCGTCGAAGCCGAGGAAGGAGTATGCCGCCACCGCCGCGCCCGCGGCGATCTGCGAGACCGTGGTGCCGTGATGGCCGAACGGCACCGCGGAGAACATCCCGGCGACCCCATCGCTTGCCGCGACGTGGTGCAGCGACAGCACGATGAAGAAGATCAGCACCAGCACCTGCATCGCCATCAGCAGGATGTTGACGTTGACCGCCAGCTTGATACCGACGACGTTGAGCGCGGTGGTGACGACGATGAAGGCGACGATCCAGAGCCAGGACGGCACGCCGGGGAACTGCGCCGAGAGGAACGATGCGCCGATCAGCCAGATCACCATCGGCAGGAAGAAGTAGTCGAGCAGTACCGCCCAGCCGACCAGGAACCCGACGCGGAAGTCGACGGCCTTCCTGGTGTAGGTGTACGCCGAACCGGCGACCGGGTACTCCCGCGCCATCCGGCCGTAGGACAGCGCGGTGAACAGCATCGCGACCAGCGCAAGCAGGTAGGCGGTCGGCACCGCCTGTCCGGTGTCCTGCGCGAGCACACCGAACGTGCCGAGCACGATCATCGGCGCCATGTACGCCAGCCCGAACAGCACGACAGGGCCCAGCGTCAGCGTTCTCGTCAAGTGCGGCGCTTGCGTCGCACGCGTTGTCGACGTCGTCATCGTGCCCTCGGCTTCCAGTTGTGCGGTTCGATGCGGCCGGAATACACCGGCAGTTCCAGTGGCTGGTCGCCTTCCCGGAACTGCTGAAAGTGGCTTTTGTGTCGTTGTGTGGGCTGAAAGTGGCTCTCGTGTACCTCTTTGGAACAAGAGCCACTTTCAGCTCACCAGCAGCAGCCTTGCGGTGGCGAGAGTTACCGCACAACCTGGGGAATCGCGTGCACGGTACAGGTAAAGTCAGGTCGTGTTCACCAGCGCCGCACTCACGAGTCCTGATTCCCTGCGAGACACCATCGACACGGTGCGCGGGCAGGGTTCGATCGCGTTGATCCGAGGGTTCGACCGCAGCAGCCGCGCGCTGCGCGACGAGTTGCGCGCCATCGTCGCCGGACTGGGCGTCGAACTGCTCGATATCACCGCTGCCCGTCGCCTCGGCCCTCCGCCCTCGGCACGCAAGGTGTCGCTGGTGATCGCGTCGCGGGGCTCGCTGCTGGCGCCTGCACAGCGTTACGCCGCGCACTGGAATGCCACGGTGCTGCACCCGGACGTACTCACCACGGGCGGCGAGCTCACCTGCACGCGGGTGCCCACGGTCGCTGTCCGGTTCGGCGAGGACCGCACGGTACGCAGCGTGGTGTCGCGGTTCTCCCTCAGCGGCACGTTGTGGCCGGTCGAGGGCACCGGCGGCGAAGCACTGCACGCGCTCGCGGTAGTACCGGACACCAACGGCATGGTGGTCACGTTCACCGATGCGGGCGCACGCGAGCAGATGCGCACCTTGCACCATGCGCTCACCGTCGAACTCGCCGAACCCGCCATCGGCCACCTCGATTCCGAGCAGCGCTCGTTCCACGAGGGCCGCTACGTCATCACCCCGGCTGAGCAGCCACTTTCCATCATCGCCGTGCGACCGACCGCGCCAGCATAACGTCGGCGAGCACTTGCGCCCCGCTCGATCCCAGGTGTATACCGTCAGTAGGTGTTACCGCCGGTAATAGTGTCGGGATGCGGAGGTTGCAGGTCATGGCACAGGTCCGCCGGAACGGCGACAGGGAACAGACGGCGAAGCGGCTGCTGACGTCCTCGGTCAAGAACTCGTTCGACCCAGAGCTGGACATCGACTGGGACGCACCGCTGCTACCAGGCAAGATGTACATGCCGTATGAGCGGGTGTCGCTCTACGGCACCGACATCTGGAACGGGCTGACCGAGGCGCAGCGGGGCACGCTGTCCCGGCACGAGCTGGCAAGTATCTCCAGCGTCGGGTTGTGGTTCGAGGTGATCCTGCTGCAACTGCTCTCCCGCTATGTCTACGACAGGGACCCGCTATCAGCGCACACCCACTACGCGCTGACCGAGATCGGGGACGAGACCAGGCACATCATCATGTTCGCCAAGGCCATCACCAAGTTCGACGTCCCGGCATACGGACCGCCGCACTGGCTGCACCACAGCGCCAGGCTGTTCAAAGCGACCTCGGCCGGCCCATCGATGTTCGCCAGCGTGCTGGTCGCCGAGGAGATCACCGACCGGTTCCAGCGGGCGATGATGGACGACGAGCGCATCCAGCCCACCATTCGCATGACCAATCGCATCCACGTCGTCGAGGAGGCGCGTCACGTACGCTTTGCCCGCGAGGAGGTTGTCAGGCAGTTGCGCACGCTGAGTCCACCGGCGCGGGAGCTACACCGGTGGTTGTGCGCGACAGTGGCGTACTGCATCGTCGACAACCTGATCAACCCGAAGGTTTATGCCTCTGTCGGTCTCGATCCAAGCCAGTCGCGGACGGTCGCGCTGGCGAACCCGCACCACCATGAGACGCGGCGCTGGATGGGGGAACGCGTCACCGCGTTCCTGCGCGAAATCGGCATCATCACGGGGCCGTCAACAGCGCTGTGGCGCAAGGCCCACCTGATCTGAGCCGTACGCCACTGTCAGCGCTTCTCCGTGCCGTTTTCGAACCCCGCGCGGCGCAGCGCGTCGGCGAGCGCACCACCTGCAGGCGCCGCCCGCTGCGTGCCGCCGCCGCGCCGATCCCGCCCACCGCCACCGGAGTGAGCCTTCCGCTGCTCCGGTGCGCGCCGCTCGGCACGGCCACCCGGCTCGTCCGCAAGCCGCAGGGTCAGCCCGATGCGCTTACGGGCGACGTCAACCTCCAGCACCTTCACGCGCACCACGTCGCCCGACTTCACCACGTCGCGTGGATCGGAGACGAAACTGTTCGACATCGCCGAGATATGCACCAGGCCGTCCTGGTGCACCCCGATGTCGACGAAAGCGCCGAACGCCGCGACGTTGGTGACGACACCTTCCAGCATCATACCCGAGGCGAGATCGGAGATCTTCTCGACACCATCAGCAAAGGTCGCCGTGGTGAAGGCGGGGCGGGGATCGCGGCCCGGCTTCTCCAGTTCGGCGAGGATATCGGTGACCGTGGGCAGGCCGAAGGTCTCGTCGACGAACCCCTCCGGCCGCAAGGCATGCAGCTTCGGACGGTTGCCGATGAGCGTCGCGATATCACTACCCGTTGCCCGCAGGATGCGACGCACCACCGGATACGCCTCGGGATGCACGCTTGAGGAATCGAGCGGATCTTCCCCGCCTGGGATCCGCAGGAAACCCGCGCACTGCTCGAACGCCTTCGGACCCAGCCGCGCGACTTCCTTGAGCGCACGGCGGGACCGGAATGGGCCGTTGCTGTCGCGGTGGCTCACGATGCTCCCCGCGAGCCCCTCTCCGATACCGGACACCCGCATGAGCAACGGCGCGGATGCGGTGTTCACATCGACTCCGACCGCGTTGACGCAATCCTCCACCACCGCGTCCAGCGAGCGCGACAGCTTGATCTCGGCGAGATCATGCTGGTACTGCCCGACGCCGATCGACTTCGGGTCGATCTTGACCAGCTCAGCGAGCGGATCCTGCAGGCGCCGCGCAATGGATACCGCGCCCCGCAACGACACGTCCATCCCAGGCAGTTCGGCCGAGGCGTAGGCCGACGCGGAGTACACCGAGGCACCAGCCTCCGAGACCATGACCTTCGTCAGCTTGAGCCCGGAGTTCAGCGAGATCAGCTCGGCGGCGAGCTTGTCGGTCTCCCGCGACGCCGTGCCGTTGCCGATCGCGATCAACTCGACGTGATGTTCGGTAGCCAGCTCGGCGAGCGCCGTGAGTGCGGCGTCCCAGCGCGCCTGCGGCTTGTGCGGATAGATCGTATCGGTCGCCGCGACCTTTCCCGTGCCGTCGACGACAGCCACCTTGACCCCGGTGCGGAACCCCGGATCCAGCCCCATGGTCGGGCGGGTGCCCGCGGGCGCGGCGAGCAGCAGGTCTCGCAGGTTGGTGGCGAACACCCGAACCGCCTCGTCCTCGGCCACCTGCCGCAACCGCGTCCGCAGGTCGATGCCGAGGTGAACCAGGATGCGGGTGCGCCAGGCCCAGCGCACGGTGCCCAGCAGCCACTCGTCGGCGCCGCGCCCCCGATCGGCGATACCGAAGCGTGCCGCGATTCGCTGCTCGTATTCGGTGGCGCCCTCCGCCGGTGCCGCGTCGGACTGTGGCTCAAGGCCCAGGTCGAGAATATCCTCCTTCTCGCCCCGCAACATCGCCAGGATCCGGTGTGAGGGCAGCTTCGGGAACGGCTCGGAGAAGTCGAAATAATCGGCGAACTTGGCGCCGTCCTCGGCGCGCCCCTCCCGTACCGCGGACGTCAACCTGCCTGTCGACCACATCCGCTCCCGCAGCTCGCCGATGAGATCGCCGTCCTCTGAGAACCGCTCGACCAGGATCGCGCGAGCACCGTCCAGCGCCGCCGCGGTGTCGGCGATGCCGCGGTCGGCGTCAACGAACGTGGCGGCGAGTTGCCCCGGATCGTTCGCGGGGTCGGCGTGCAGCTCATCGGCAAGCGGCTGTAGCCCTGCCTCCCTGGCAATCTGCGCCTTGGTACGGCGTTTGGGCTTGTAGGGGAGGTAGATATCCTCCAGCCGCGCCTTCGAGTCGGCCGCCATGATCCGTGCCAGCAACGGGTCGTCAAGCTTGCCCTGTTCCCTGATCGACTCCAGGATCGCGGCCCGCCGCTCCTCCAGCTCACGCAGGTAGCGCAACCGCTCCTCAAGGGTCCGCAACTGCGCGTCATCCAGCGTTCCGGTGACTTCCTTGCGGTAGCGGGCGATGAAGGGCACCGTCGATCCGCCATCGAGCAGGTCGACGGCGGCGGTCACCCGATTTTCGCGCACCCCGAGTTCTTCGGCGATCCTGCTGTGAATAGACATGTTCACGATCGGTGTCCCATTTCGGTTTTTCATCGCGTCAGGTTTTTCATCGCGCTGTACGTCCGCAGGATCCTGCCATCGAGGCCGCTCACGGTGCTACCAAGGCGAGTATCGCGGCGGCATGGGCTGCGGCATCGCCGTCGTCCGGGCGAAGGAGTAGATCGGGTGTGCGTGGCGGCTCGTACGGGTCGTCGACTCCGGTGAAGCCGATGATCTCTCCCGCGCGCGCCTTCGCGTACATGCCCTTGGGATCGCGGGCCTCGCACACCGCGAGCGGGGTGTCGACGAAGACCTCGGCGAAAGGCAGCCCCGCCCTCACGTGCGCCGCCCGGACCAGATCGCGGTCGGCACGGTACGGGCTGATCAGCGAGACCACCGCGACCAGCCCGGCATCCGCCATCAGCATGGCGACCTGCCCCGCCCTGCGCACATTCTCGGAGCGGTCCTCGGCGCTGAATCCGAGGTCGGCGTTGAGACCGTGCCTGAGGTTGTCCCCGTCCAGCAGGTAGGCCTGTCTGCCCGATGCCACCAGCCGGCGTTCCAGCTCAGCCGCGGCACTGGATTTCCCCGATGCCGACAATCCTGTGAGCCACACGGTCATGCCGCTGCCAGCACGCCCCTCACGAGGGACACGGCTGCCATGCCACACCACGTGAGCATCGGGCCGCTGCGAGCCGGTACTCATACCTGCCGCGGTGATACGCAGACCCTGGCCATCGGATTCGCCCCGCTTTCCTTCGATGTTCCATGTCACCGGCCACCTGACTCAATGCGCGCCGCTCGCCGGAGTTGACCGTATCGCTACCGTCCGACCGTTGCGGCCGGCAGGTCCCGCAGCATGATCTCGCAGCTACCCAGCACGGTGTCGGCGGCCTCGCGCAGATCCACACCCCCGACCGGGCTCTCGGCGTGCTCGTGCCAGCGCGCCAGCGCATCCATGATCAGCTCGCGCAACTGTGCTCCGCCCGCCTCCCCTTCGATCCCGAAGCGCTCGGCTGGGCTGCAGCCGAGCCCGCCGATCAGCCGCATTGCCTCGGAGTCCCACTCCGGCGGCAGCGTCGTTCTTCCGGTCCGCAGCGCCGCGAGCAGGCGGAGTTCGCGGAACTCGTGCGCACCCGCGAGCACGCCGTCAAGCTGCGCCGCCAGCCCACGCGCGCCGGCGCGCGGTTCCCTGCGCAGCACCACCTCCAGCCCGACCAGCGCGGTACGCGCCTTGAGTACCGTGCCACGGTGGACGAGCTGCGCGCTGATTGACTCGCGTAGCTCGGACAACCCGCTGCGCTGCACCAACTGTGCCGCCAGTGCGGCACGGTTGTCGCAACCCTGCCGGATCAACGTCGCCGTCAAACGCAACCCCGACAGGCCGAACCGCGCCAGCAGCGCCTGCCGCGCCCCGGCATCGGGCAACGCCGCGAGCCCGGTACCCGCGAACCGGTCAGCCGAGAGCAGTACCCGTTCCAGCTCGGTTCGGCCCATCGCCGCCAGCGCGGCGAGGGCCTGGAACTCCCACTCCGTCAACGTTCTGCCCGCCGCTGCCAGCAGCGCCGAGACGGCGACGACCTGCTGGCAGAGCGGGCGCAGCCGCGGGTCACGACGGTAGCGCCGCGCCAGCTGCCTTGCTGCGGGTAGCGCGTCGATCCTGCCCGCGTTCATCTCATCGGCGCGGGCAAGCACGAGCAGCGTGCTCATCGGGACGGCCTCGGCGACCCGCCCGTCCTGCCATGACCACAGCAGCGGCAGGTCCGAACCGTGCGGCTGCCGCGCGAGGAAGACGATGGCGTCGGCGTCGGCCGCGATGCGCCGCGCCGAGGGCGATCCGGCAGGCTCGTCCATCGGCGGCCGCAGCGCGGGGGTGTCGATCACGATCAGGTCCCGCAGCGTGCGCGCCGGCCACTCGACTTCGACCTGCTCGACCTGATCCCTATGCCAGCCCGTCACATCGATGCCAGGGCCGTACCCGCGCCTGCTGACGCCAACCTCGTGTGCGCGGCCGTCTGGTGTGCGCACCCTGGCCCTCGGCTCCTGCCCGTCGGTGTACCAGGCAGGCAACGAGTGGCCCTCGGTGCCCGTGATGGGCGCCACCTGCTCACCCACGATCGCGTTGACCAGCGTCGACTTCCCGGCACCCGACTGGCCCGCGATCGCGATCCGCAGCGGCTGCCGGCACCGCGCGAGGTGCTGGTGCAGCCACGCCGAGGCGCGCGGACTGTCGCGATATACCTCGGCGGCTTCGGTGAGCAAGGCCATGGTGATGTGCTGAAGGCTCTGGTGCGCCATCACGGTGCGCTCGCCAGCGCCTGCGCCCTGCCGTGCAGCGCGACGAGTTGCTGAAGTTCCTGGCGTGCGCGCCGCGCGATGGCCTCCCGCTGCGCGGCTTCTGCCGCCGCGGCATCGGCGGCCGCGCGCGCCGAGCGGAGGATGCCGTCCTGTGCCTGCTCGGTGAGCTCGGTGACACGGTCCCGCAGCGTGCGGTGCACGTCCCGGCCGATGTCCTTGCAGTACTTGTTGAACTGGATGAAGAAATCGTCGATGTAGCGCTGCGCAGCCGTTCTCGCGGCGAGTTGCCTGCGACGTAGCCGCGACTCGCTCTCGTCCCTGATGCTCTTGCCCGCGAAGGCGGCACCCGCGCCGAGCGAGAGCGGGTTGATCAGCGGCATGCCCGCGAGGCTCGTCATCAGCCCGAACATCAGTACGCCGCCGTAGGAGCCGCGCATCCCGGTGAACACCACCTGCCCGATACCGAAGCGCTCCAGGTGCGGCCGCTCCAGCTCGCCGCAGCCCTCGTCGGCCTCCTCCGGCAGCCCCAGCACGGACTCCGGCGAGATCGCCTCGTCGCGCACCGGGAACTCCTCCGCCACCCGACCGGCCACCCAGCGAGCCCGTTCGGTGAACCAGGAGAAGTTGGTCTCCGCCGCGCTGCCGAGGCTCTCGGTGAGCCACTCCGCGAACTGCTCCCACACAGATGCCGGATCGGCCCGTTCGAAAACGTGCTCGATCTCGCGCAGGATCTTCCTGGTGCGCTGGCGCAGATCATGCTCAACATCGGCCAGCAGATCCGCCATCCCGTCGGACAGCGCGGTGTGGCACCGGGCCGAGCCGCGTCGCAGGTCATCGAGGTTTTGTTGCGCGACCTGGTTCGCTTCGGCCGAGCCCTCCGGCCGCTCGGCGGCACGGTTGATCTCCTCGCTCAGCGGGGTCGCCAGCTCCACGATCGCGGCGGTCGCCAGCGTCGCGACCGCCTGTGCCGCGGACTGCCGCGATTTGGCCGCCACTTGCTGCGCGAGCCAGCCGATGAGCTCGGGGAAACCCGACTCGGCGTTCCCCGCGCTGTCGCCGCTGCGGGCCGCGTGCAGCCGCAGCGTCGCCGACACCGGAAGCAGCGTGGCGGCTACTCCCTCGGCCGCAAGCTTGGCGCGGTCCCGCTCCGCCACCTCACGCCACCGCGGCACCAGGTCGATCTTGGTGAGCGCCACAGCGACGCCCGGTTGGCCACGGGTGGCCCGAGCCGCGAGCCGCAGGCCGGTCGGCGAGAGCTCATAGGTGGCGTCGCAGGCGAGCACCACCGCGTCGGCGGCGTCGAATACGGCATGCGCGCGGGTATCGCCGGAAGGCCGGGAGCCCTCCACGGCCACGGTGTCTATCAATACCAGGCCGGAGGCCAGCAGGGTATGGGGCAGGCCGACTTCGACCGCTGTCACCGATCCCCGCGCAGGCCCGACGTCGCGACGGTTTCCCCTGCCGGTGACCGCCTCTATGGGGACGGGCACGCGGTCGTCGGAACCAGCGGGAAGCGCTCGCCTGCCGGTCGTGGCATCGCCGGTGACGAGTACGGCTGACGCGGCATCGGCATGCGCCACGATGGTCGGCTCGACTGTGGTGACATCGTCGCCCGCGGCACATACCGGCGCGTTGAGCAGGGCGTTGATCAGTTCGCTCTTACCGTGGTTGCGCTCGCCGAGTACGGCGACACGCAGCCGTGGATCAAGCAGGCGCGCCCGGTGGTGCCGAAGCTCCTGGGCCAGATCCGCACGATGCCGGGCACCACACGCGGCAATCGTGGCGTCGAGGATGTCGAGCCAGGCGGGTGCGCTCACGCGAGCAAGTGTGCCCGCGCCGTCAAGCGACCGGTGCGGGGGCCGGGCGGGCCCCCGCACCGGTCATGCGACGGACCAATCTCAGAAGTGCGCGCCGAGATCGTTCCCGAGGAGGTGGTGCACCCCGTCGGTCACGGCGTTGTGCTCGACGGTGTGGGACAGGTCGTTCACACCGGACACCCCGGAGAGGTCGGTCAGCGGGCTCTGGCTGATCGCGTGGCCCGCGGTGTCGTGCACCGTGCTCACCGTGGAGTTCACGGTGTGCAGCGGGTCAGCGCCGGCCACGTTCGGCACGACGCCGGAGCCGGTAAGCGAGTGCAGGTGGTCGGTGACGTTGCCGAGCGCATTGCCTGCCACGCCGTGTGCCTGGTCGAGCGGCAGGTGCTGGGCGACGCCGGAGGGCGCACCGCCGTGCACCTGGTCGGTGACATCGTGCATGACACCGCCGACCGCGTGGTGCGCTGCGTCGACCTGCGGCGAGTCACCTGTGACGGCCAGTGGCGCAGTGTTCGTCGGCAGCGCTCCCATGGCGTTGACCGGCAGGTTTCCCGCCAGCGCGCTGACTGCGGCAGCCGGGTTGGCGAGCACCGCGGACGGGTCGGCGAGCGCGGCAGCCGGGTTGGCGAGTGCGCTGGCGACGGTGTCGCTGCCGTTGCTCAGTGCCTGCGCGCCGAGCGCCGAGTTGTGGTCGGTGACCTCGCTGAGGCCGGGCGCCGTCAGCGACACGCTGCCGTTGCCGAGCGGCGACTCAAAAGCCGCGGTGACATTGAGGCCGTCGGTCACGCTGCCGTCGACGGAGCCGCCGCCCGCCGCGCCGAGGACCTCGCTTGAGAACTGCCCCGCGCCGGAGAAGTGCCCGTCGACGGAGCCCGTCCCGGTGAAGCTGCCGCCACCGAACGGGGATGCCAGGTCACTGCCCACGTTGATGCCGCGCTCGATGTCGCCGGTGCCCGCACTGTCCGCGCTGAATCCGAAGTCGGTGTTGGTGAACTCGCTGACCACGTTGAACTGGCCGTCCGGGGTGGCGCTGGCGTTGAACAGGGAGTCGCCAAGCGGGGAGCTGAACGTGCCAATGCCGTGCATGCCATCGGCGGAGCCTGCGGAGCTGAACTGGCCGCCGAGGGCCTGGGTGACGTGCTGCAACTGTGCGATCGCGCTCGCCTGCCCCTGCTCAAGCGCGCCGGTTGACAGTCCGCCGAGCGAGCTGCCAAGTCCGCCTGCGAGCGGCATCTGCATCGGTGTGTAGTCCATCACCAGCGGGACGATCTCGTGCACGTCGGCCGCGCTGATGTCGCTCAGGCCCGCGTTGCCGAGGGCGCCCTCCGGGTCAAGATCGAAAGCTGACAGTGCCTGCGGATCGGTCAGCAGGTTCAGCACGAAGTCGTGCAATGTCTGGCCCGCTAGTTCCATCGGGGAGTCTCCTTGTGAAGATCGGATGTCGACAGCGTGCGCGGCCGCCACCAGCGGCGGGCCGAGCACGGTGCCCGACGTTACGGGGAGTCGGTACTGGGAGTCATCGGGGATCACTCCCAGTCTTATCCACTCCCCCAGGGGGTGAAGAATGGACCCCGTTAGGGGGTACAGGGGGTGAGCAACTCCCCACTCAGGTTCTCATGCGTGCATGACCTTGGTACAAACAGGTGACCCTCGACAGAGTGATGCCCTACTCGTAACCTGTGCCCGTCAAGTAACCGTTCGATCACGGAGGAAGCACCTGCATGCCGTACGTCCTCGGGGTTGACGTAGGCAGTAGCCGCATGACGGCGGCATTATGCCGCCGCGACGGGACGGCATGGGGAGAGCCCAAGATCGTCAGACTGGGCATCAGATCCGCGAGTTCGGCAGCCACGCTCTACCTCGCGGACGCGGGCACCGCCGCCATCGGCGACGACGCTGAGGAGCGCGCCCGAGCTGAACCCGGCCGGGTCGTGCGGGGCATCATGCGGCGCGTCGGCGACGGCATCCCCGTGGTGCTCGGCGGCGAGATGTGGGCGGCCGAGGACCTCGCGTCGAGCATGATCTGCTCGATTGTGGAGCAGGTGGGGATCGACGAGGGCGAGGCGGCCGAGTGGGTCGTCGCCACGCACCCGCCACACTGGGGCTCGCACCAGCGTGCGGCGCTGCATGGCGCGCTGCAACGCCAGGGCCTTCCCGAGTGCACGCTGCTTTCAGAACCGGTCGTGATCGGCAGGCGGCACGCCGTGGTGGACCGCGTCGACGCTGGCGACATCGTTGGGATCTATCTGCTCGGTGCTTCCGACGGCCGAGCGACGGTTTTGCGCAGTACCGCCACGGGCGGATTCGATCTGCTTGCGAACTCCGGCAGCGGTGAAGCGGTCGGCGGCGCACGGTTCGACGACATGCTGGCTGATCATGTTCATGCCGCGCTCGGCCGCCACGCGGCCACGCTCGACTCCACCGACCGGGCGCACCTGCTGGCGCTGCGTCGGTTGCGCTGGGAGTGCACCCGCGCCAAGGAGGTACTCTCCACCGCCTTCGAGGTGACCATCCCGGTCGTGTTGCCAGGCTTGCGGACCGAGATACGCATCACCCGCAGGGAGTTCGAGAAGATGATCGAACCCGAGGTACATTGCGGCATCGACACGCTGGAGCGGGCGCTGCGCTGCGCTGGCGTCGACCCCGATCGGCTCACGGCCGTCGTGCTCGCGGGCGGATCGGCGGGAATCCCGCTGGTAGCCGAGTCGCTCTCGGCGCGACTGGGCTGCCGCATCGCGGTGGAGGCCCAGCCCGAACTGGCCGCCGCCCGTGGTGCCGCCATGGCGGGCCGCTGGCACGCGCCTGGCACTCGGTCCGCGCCACCGCTCTCCGAGCGGCACACCACCGTCATCGTGCCCGCCCCGCGCACCGCAATGGTGCTGCCCGAGGTGCCCAACGGCCCCGCAGCGGCCGGGAGCCCTCCCCCGCGCCCTTCGATGGAGATCCCACCGCTTGAACTACCCGACAGGAGCCTGACCGCACGACTCGCCCCCGCGCTGCGGCCAGGCGTGCTCAGCGCCTTGGTTGTGGCGGTGATCGCGATCGGCGCGGTGCTCACCTTCATGGTGGACAGCGGTCAGGCAGGCAGCCAACCCCAGACCAGCGTCTCGCGGATCACCGCGGCGAGATCGTCTGGGCAGGGCACTGCCGGGCATCCGAGTCACAGTCAGCAACGCGCCACCAATCCGGCAGGGGACGGCCATTGACCCGACCGAGGGTGACCCAAGCGCGCACGACCCCAAGCAGCACGTTGCGGCAAGAACCGATCCTGGATGACGCCACCCGGGAGCTGCTCGAACTGGACATCGACCTACAGCGGTTCCTGCTCGCCGCCGACGCGGGCGCGGGTTTGGATATCGACCTGCTGGCCACGCTGCTCGACCGCGAGCCCGGCACGGTGCCAGAGGTGATGGCCGCCGCGCGCTCGACAGGACTGCTCGGCGGCGACGGTGGCCTGCTGCCTATCGCACAGCAAGCGATCCGCACGCTGATCCCGGTGGAACGCCGCATCGGCGTGCGGCAACGGATGCTGGAGCTGAGGATAGAGCGCGGAGGTTCGGTGCTGCCGCTGGCTCGGTCGCTGCTCGGCACCGGCATCGCCGGGCACGCCGTCGCCGCGGCCTTCCACGCTGCCGCCAAGGAAGCCGTATCCGAGGATCCCGCGCTCTCGGCGCGATTATGTGCCGAGGCGGTCCGAGCAGGCAGGCCGATGTCGCTGGTAGCGGCGCACTGGGCGCGGGCTGCCGCGCTCTCCGGTGACCTCAACCGGTCGCTGCAGCTCGCCGATTCGCTGATCGCCGCCGATGACGTGGCCAACCGGGCGGCGGGCGCACAAATCGCGGCGGCGGCACTGGCCCATCGCGGGCAGCTCAACCGCAGCGCGGAGCTGTACCGGTGGTCGGATTCCGGCTCGGCCGCACCGCTCGCGGTGACCGGGCTGATCGGCACCGGGCAGCTGCGCCACGCACGGCAGCTGCTGGACGCTACCGGGGCTGACGCACCGCCGACCTCGTGGGACGGTGCGGTGTCCCTGATGGCACAAGGGGTTCATGAGTCGGTCGTGGGCTCCACGACGGACGCGCTCTCGACATTGGCGCGGGCAGCCACACTGCTCGAACCCGCCGGGCACGCCGTGTTGCTGCCCGACAGCCCTGCCGCACTCACGGCATTGGTCGGGCTGCACGCGGGTGAGCTGACACTCGCGGCTTCGGTGCTCGACCGCGCGGTGGCGACCGGCGTCGGCGGGGCTCCGATGGCAACGCGACACCGGTTGCTGCGGGCATGGATCGCGATGGCACGAGGAGCATGTGAGCTGGCGGCGGAGCAGCTGGCGGCGACGACCGCAGCAGCAGCAGGCACGCTGGAACTTCGGGACTGGTTGTTCGCGGTGGGACTACAGGTTGGGCTCGCGCGACGCAACAGCGATCCGGTGACGCTGCGCCGCGTCTGGCCGCAGGCCTGCGAAGCCATGCTGCGGCACCCGGTCGACCTCTTCAGTTTCCTGCCGCTCGGCGAGTTCGCCACCGCCGCCGCCAGGCTCGGTGATTCCGCCCGGCTGGCGCCGCACCTGGCACAGGCGCGGTCACTGCTCGACGAGCTCGGCAACCCGCCGCTATGGTCGACGTCGCTGCACTGGAACTGCCTGCACGCCGCCGTGATCGCCGAGCAGCCCGCCGTTGTGGCGGAGCATGTCGAGGCGCTGGCGGAGAGCGCGGCGCACTGCCGCTACTGCGGGATCATATCGGTGGCGGCGCAACGCTGGGCCGAGTTGACCGGAGGTAAGGTCGACGCCGATTCGGTGGAGTCTGCCGCCCACGGCCTGCACGATGTCGGGCTGTGGTGGGACGGCGCAGCGCTGGCCGGGCAGGCCGCCGTGCGCACTTCCGACCGCAAAGCCATGGTGAGCCTGCTGAACTGCGCCAGGCTGCTGCAGGGAAAGCCCACCAAGGCGGCTACCCGGCCCGACGGGCGGCAGCCACCAGTACGCCAGGACACCGAGCCGGATGCCGTGCCAACAGCCATGCTCAGCGAGCGGGAACGCGACGTTGCGGCGCTCGTGCTCGACGGTATGACCTACAAGCAGATCGGCGACCGGCTGTTCATCTCCGCGAAGACCGTCGAGCACCATATGGCCAGGATGCGCAGGAGGCTGGGCTGCCAGAGCCGGGCCGAGCTACTGGCAAAGCTGGCAGGCGAACACCGCTGACGCTGCGGCCGGTCGGCCGACGGCGCAGCATGAACGATAGCCGCGACGACGACCCGCACCCACGATCGGAAGGGCTATGCCGATGCCCAACGCCACATCACCTGTCACGACCGTGCTCGCCGGCATGGCGAGCGTCCTCGACTGGCAGGAGGACTACTACCGGGACCTGCACAGTCATCCGGAGCTTTCCCACCAGGAACACCGCACGGCGGCCGGTGTCACCGAGCGGCTGCGGCACTGCGACTTCGAGGTACACGAGCGAGTCGGCGGTACCGGCGTCGTCGGCGTTCTGCGGAACGGGCAGGGGCCCGTGGTGCTGCTGCGAGCCGATATGGATGCTCTTCCTGTCCTGGAGGCCACCGATCTGTCCTATGCCAGCACCCGGACCGCGAGTGACGCCTCCGGCGCCGAACAACCGGTCATGCACGCGTGCGGGCACGATATGCACGTCACCTGCTTGCTTGGGGCCGCGCAGTTGCTCGCCTCGGGCGCGGCGCACTGGCACGGCACGCTCATCACGCTGTTCCAACCGGCGGAAGAGGTGGGCGACGGCGCTCGTGGCATGGTCGACGGCGGCCTCGGCGAGCTCATCCCGACGCCGGATGTCGTGCTGGGGCAACACGTGCTGCCCGCACCCTCAGGATACGTCGCCACCAACGCGGGCCCGACCATGGCCGCGGCCGACAGCGTGCGCATCACGCTGCACGGGCGGGGCAGTCATGGCTCGATGCCGCAGTCCGCGATCGACCCAGTGGTGCTCGCCGCCATGATCGTGGTGCGGCTGCAGACCATCGTCGCCCGCGAGAACACCCCTGGCGAACCCGCCGTGCTCACGGTCGGCAGCATCCAAGCGGGCACCAAGAGCAATATCATCCCCGCGCACGCCGTCTTGCAGCTCAACCTCCGCAGCTACTCCGAACACGCGCGCTCGCGGATGCTGGACGCGATCCGCCGGATCGTCGCGGCGGAGTGCGATGCGTCGGGTTGCCCGCAGCCGCCTGAGTTCGAGCTCTTCGACAATTTCCCTGTCACCGACAACGACGCCGCGGCCACCGAGCGGGTCGCAAGCGCGTTCATCAGTCATTTCGGCGACCGCGCCGGAGCGCTCGGTCAGATCATGGCCAGCGAGGACTTCAGCGACATTCCCACCGCATTGGGCTGCCCCTATACCTACTGGGGTTTCGGCGGCACCGATCCGCGGCTGTACCAGGCGGCGGCAGAAGCCAAGCGAATCGCGGAAGACATCCCCGTCAACCACTCCACGCACTTCGCGCCGGTGCTACAACCAACCCTGGCCACCGGCACGGAGGCGCTCGTCGTGGCGGCCCTCGCCTGGCTGTAATCCCTCGCCACAGTCGATTCGCTCGCTCGCTTGCCTGCGAAGGCTAGCGGCGCACGGGCTGAACCGCCGCCCGTGCCGCCCGCCGTGCCCGGACCTCATGGCGAGGTGATCGTCCGGTGTAATAGTCGGGAGGTTATGACGGCCACCGCGTAAGCAGTGGCGCGGAGGTCGTCGGCGGCGATGGCCAGTGCCTCCCGGAGTGACTGCGGCCTGCGTCCGATCGCTAGGACCGCCGAGCGGGCTGTGGACATCGGTAGCGATAACCAGGTCGATGCCCGCGAGCGCCGCGCGGGCGGGTGTGAGGTCGAGCATGTCGATGCGGTTGAGGTCGCAGCCCGACCCTCGCAGACACCGACCGCGCTCGTCGCGGAGGCCGCAGCCAAGCCCTGCGAGGAGTCCGAGGCCTCCGTCCATCGTGGCGGCGCCGCCGAGTTGCACGATCACTTGGGTGCAGCCTGCCCCGAGTGCGGCACGCAGTGGAGCGGCGAGACCCGCGCCGTCCATGGCCGCGACCAGTGCGTCGCGGGACCCCTCGCCTCCGTCCGCGATGGGATGGACGACGGGGTGTTGACCGGCGCCGCGGACCCCATCGGCCAGCGCCCGCGCGACGTCGCGGGCGGTCAGTGCGTTGCGCATCTTGTCGGGCGCACAGACGATCTGAAGCGGTCTGGTTCCTGATGGTGGGGCCCACGACCGAGCGGGCGTCGAGCCTGTCCCCTGGTCATTCACCAAGCGCTAGGCGGTGCACCTTTCCGACGAGGAACTCCTACGACAACGCACCGATGACAGCCATGACAGAGATACTGTGCCGGTAGATATCAATCCGACCAAAAGTAAGTCAACACCGCTGGTAGAGCCATGATCGGCGTCGACTTACATTTGATCTCCTTAGTAAAAACAAGACTGCCGCTAAATGAGTGGGTAATTTCAAGAATTATCCCGAATACCGTCGGGATGACAAAGGACGCCACGTTTCCGGCGGTATTGAAGACGCCGCCGCTGACGCCCAGCAACCCGATCGGTGCCGTCTCCGCGACCAGGGACCACGAGATATGGGATACTCCCTGCGCGAAGAAAGCGACCGACATGGTAAATTATTCAAAAGTGCTGTATAACGACCGTGAGTACTTTCGTCAGCTATAGCCGACGAAAGTACTCACGGTCCTGACCTGCGGAGACGTTCAGCTTCGACAGAAGTGATCGCCTGGGAAGTGCACTGACGTCGATCGTTCTGAATGACC
>JBOHEL010000043.1:0-17360 GCA_050700995.1 Sciscionella sp.
GTTCAGGCTGTCCTGGTAGAACGTCGAGAGCGCGGACACCGCGCTGGAGAGCACCGGCATCGGGTGCGCATCCCGAGGGAAGCCGTCGAAGAATCGCTTGAGGTCCTCGTGCAGCAGCGTGTGCCTGCTAATCTTCTCGGAGAAGTCGTCGTACTGCTCCTTGGTCGGCAGCTCACCGTAGATCAGCAGGTAGGAGACCTCGATGAAGTTCGACTTCTCCGCGAGCTGCTCGATCGGATAGCCACGGTAGCGCAAGATTCCCGCTTCACCATCGATGTAGGTGATCTCCGAAGAGCACGATGCGGTGTTGACGAAACCGGGATCCAGTGTCACCAGTCCGGTCTCCGACAGTAGCTTCTTGATCTCGATCCCGGAGGACCCTTCCGCGCCGGGAATTACTGGAAGCTCAAGCTCGCCCTCTTCGCGGCGCAGCGCGACGGTACGGGTGGCTGTGGTCGCGTCGGGCATGCAAGTCCCTCTCACTGTCATATGGGACGGCAGCGCGACCGCCCGGCAGCGCAGGCATTGTGGGCCCGCACCGCGCGGGGCGACCCAGTACCGCCCCGTTGGGGTCTGAGTCGGTTCCTACGCTAGTCCGTTAGGGGCCGCTCGCACACCTGCTGCATTACCTACAGTTTGCGATATGCGACCGTCATCACACCAGTTCGGCTGAATACGGCGGTTCCGCGCCTGCCCGCGACACCGTCACCGCGGCCGCGGCTGCCGCGAACCCGAGTGCCTCGCGCCAGTCCCCCGCCGCCAGCGCCCGCACCTCGGCGACCGAGCCCACCCCCTGGCCGTGCAGCCAGGCAAGCAGCGCACCGTGCACGGTGTCGCCTGCGCCGATGGTGTCTACCACGGTGCTCGGGGTGGCGGGCACCTCGACGACGCTCGAACTGGTGACGGCTGCCAGCCCTGCACCACCCCTGGTCAGCACCACCGCCGCAGGGCCTTTCGACAGCCAACCGGTCAGCGCCTGGCTCAGCTCGCCGCTTGGCAGGTCCGCCAGCCAACGGGCGTCCTCCTCGGACATCTTCAGCAACCCGAGGTCCGGCAGCCACGACTCGAACCGGGCGCGATAGGCAGCCGCGTCATCGATCAGTGCGGCGCGAATGTTCGGGTCGAGCACGGTGAGTACGCCATCGGCCGCCGCCCTGCGCAGCACCGTCTCATAACCGCTCGCCCCCGGTTCCAGCACCAGCGACAGGGTGCCGAGCGAGAGCACGCTGATCTGCTCCGGCAGCACGCCTGGATCGGTGAACAGCCGGTCCGCGGTGCCGTGGGCGTGGAAGGTGTAACGCGCCGAGCCGTCCACGCCCAGTCCGACGACGGCTAGCGTTGTCGGCTCCGGCCCACGCTGCAGCAGCGTCGTGTCGACGGCGGCTGCACGCAGCCTGGCGAGCAGCGCCTCACCGAAGTGGTCTTCCGAGATGCGGGACAGGAACGCGGTTGGGGCCCCGAGGCGTCCCGCGCTTACGGCAACGTTGTAGGGGCCGCCACCGAGCCGCGGCGCGAGCAGCGGTAGTTCTCTGCCTACGGTGGCGGTGTCCGGCACCAGATCCACCAGCGCCTCTCCTGCGACAACGATCACATCCGCCCCTCCTGTGAGTACTTTCGACGGTTATAGCCGTCGAAAGTACTCACGGCGCGGCGGCCTAGAGTGCTCGGTACACCTGTGTAAGCCCGGCACCCACCCCCGGAGGTCACAATGCCTGCCGAGCGCGTGCTTCCCAGCACCGAGGCCGAGGATCTACTCGCGCTGACCCGCGAGATCGCCACCGACGAGCTGGCGCCCATCGCCGCCGACTACGAGGAACATGCCCGGTTTCCCAGGGAGCAGTTCCGGCTGCTCGGCAAGAGCGGGCTACTCGGACTGCCCTATCATGAGGCCTACGGCGGCGGCGCTGTCAGCTACGAGGTGTACCTGCAGGTCGTGGAGGAACTCGCCGCGGCGTGGATGTCGGTAGGCGTGGGGTTCTCGGTGCACACGATGTCGTGCTATGCGCTGGCCCATCACGGCACCGAAGAGCAGCGGCAACGCTGGCTGCCCGAGATGCTCGGCGGCGAACTGCTCGGCGCGTACGCACTGTCTGAGTCGCACGCCGGTTCGGACGCCGCAGCGCTGTCGACAAGGGCTGTGCGCGACGGCGAGGACTACGTCGTGTCCGGAAGCAAAGCCTGGATCACCCACGGGGGCGTCGCCGACTACTACACGACAATGGTCCGCACCAGCGCCGATCGCGCTCGGGGTATCTCCTGCCTCCTCATCGCGGCGAACACTCCCGGCCTGTCCGCGGCGCCGCCGGAGCGGAAGATGGGGCTGACCGGCTCGCCAACCACGCAGATCCTGCTGAACCAGGCACGGGTGCCCACCGAGCGGTTGATCGGGCAAGAGGGCCATGGCCTGAAGATCGCGCTGGATTCGCTGAACTCCGGGCGGCTGGGCATCGCGGCTTGCGCGGTGGGACTAGCACAGGCAGCCCTTGACGAGGCCGTGGCATACGCGAAGACCCGCAAGCAGTTCGGCACGCCGATCATCTCGTTCCAGGGCATGGAGTTCCTACTCGCGGACATGGCGGCAGCGGTGGAGTCCGCGCGCGCGACATACCTCGAAGCGGCGCGTCGTCGCGACCGGAACCTGCCATTCGTGCGGCAGGCATCGATCGCGAAGCTCGTCGCGACCGATACGGCGATGAAGGTCACCACGGACGCCGTGCAGGTACTCGGCGGAGCAGGCTACACGCGGGACTTCCCGGTCGAACGCTATCTGCGCGAGGCCAAGGTGCCACAGATATTCGAAGGCACCAACCAGATCCAGCGCATGGTCATCGCGAGGGAACTCCGCAAGGCAAACTGAACCCAACTCGCGGTTAGGGATTGGTGTAATAAGGGCTGGCCACGACGCCTTCACCCGCGGACTCGTCGTAGTGGTAGACCTCACGGCCGCTGAGGAACACGCGCAATGCACGGTTCATCACGTCCAGTGGGTCGCCCGACCAGATCACCACGTCGCCGTCCAGCCCGGGCTTGAGTGCCCCGACGCGGTCGTCCAGCCGCAGGATCCGCGCCGGGTTGACGGTCAGCGCGCGCAGTGCGGTTTCCGGGTCGAGCCCGTCCTTGACCGCAAGCGTCGCCTGATGCACGAGGAAGTTGATCGGGACCACCGGATGATCAGTGGTGAACGCGAAGGTCACCCCGGCGCGGGCGAGCACGGCCGGTGTGCGCAAGGTGCGGTTGCGCAGTTCCACCTTCACCCTGGTGGTGAACATCGGCCCGAAAATGACCGGGATCTGCTTCTCCGCGAGCAGGTCGGCGATCAGATGGGCCTCGGTGCCGTGGTTGACGACCAGGTGGTAACCGAACTCCTCGGCCAGCCGGATGGCGGTGGCGATGTCGTCGGCGCGGTGGGTGTGCTGATCCCACAACAGCTCACCGTCGAGCACATCGACAAGCACCTCAAGGGTCTGGTCATGCTCGAACGGCTCGCCGGACCCCTGGGCGTGCTCGCGCTTGCGCCGGTAGTCCCTTGCCTTGCCGAACGCCTCCCTGATCACCGCCGCGACGCCGAGCCGGGTCGACGGGGTCTTGCCCTTCTCCCCGTACACCCGCTTCGGGTTCTCCCCGAGCGCGCTCTTCACGCTGACCGCGGTGCGGAAAGCCATCTCGTCGACGGTCCGCCCCCAGCACTTCACCGCGACCGTCTGCCCGCCAATGGGGTTACCTGAGCCCGGCTTGACGACAACCGAGGTGATCCCGCCGGAAAGGGCGTCGACGAACCCGATATCGGCGGGGTTTATGCCGTCGATTGCCCGGAACCGCGCCCCGTTCGGATCGGTCATCTCATTGGTGTCGTCACCGGCCCATTCCTCGCCGTCCTCGTGCACGCCGAGGTGGGCATGCGCATCGACGAAGCCCGGCAGCACCCAGGCACCATCGGCGTCGACGGTCTCGATGTCATCCGGCAGATCGACTTCCTCCGCGGCACCGACCGCTGTGATCTTGCCGTTCTCGACCAGAACGGAACCGCCCTCGATGGGGTCACCGTCGACCGGAACTACGTATCCACCCGTGATCGCGACGTTCATGGCCTCAAGGTAGCAACCCGGCTCGGTCAGCCTGTTGGACGCAACCCCCATCGAGCGCTCCACGACCCTCCTGGGGTCAGCGTGATCAGGTCGATACCGGAGTTCAGCGCGTCCGGTGGGCACGTCATCGGCTCGACGGCAACCGCACGGCCGCGGCCGGGGAACTCCGAGGGAGTGAACACCTGAACCCACCGGAAATCCGGATCGGCCCACAACTCGACACCACCGTGCGCAGCGGACAGCTGATGGTGGATCAACCCGTCCTCGCTTGGCACGCAGCCGCCGAACGGCGTGTCCAGCTCGAAGCCTGCCAGCCGCTTCGGCGTACGGAAGTCCAGTTCGGACGGCGCGGGCTGGGCGGGGCCGGATGGGATCATGCTGTCAGGGTCCAGCGGTAGCACGGTCGAAGCGGACAGGCGCAGCTCACACTCGTCGGTGGCCGCGTTACCCGCCCGGATATAGGGGTGCATACCGACCCCGAAAGGGGCGGCCGCGGTACCGATGTTCTCCACTCGGTAGGTGACCGTGAGTCCACTGTCGGTGAGTTCGTAGCCGAGCGAGACATGCAGCGCAAACGGCCAGCCCTGCTGCGGTTCGATCATGGTGTCCAGCGTGATCAGCGATGCCGCCCGCTCCACCACGCGCCAGCGCGTCGTGCGAACCAGTCCGTGGATGGCGTTCCCGCGCGCCGGTTCGGTGACCGCGAGATGTTGTGCGATGCCATCCGACGTCCAGCGCGCGCCTGCCACCCGGTTCGGCCATGGCACCAGCACGTTGCCGCAGCCAAGCGGCGGCGCTTCGTCGGCGCTGTAGGTCTCGGCGTAGGGCACGCCGTCGGATTCGAACAGCCGTAGCGCGGCCCCGATCTCGGTGACTACCGCACGGGCGGTGCCGCGCGTGATCTCGAACTGCTCCCCGGTCGCTGTGCTCATGGCGGTGATCGTAGAGGCGATCAGAACCGTGCGTACACGCGACGGACCATGTCTTTGAGGATCCCCTCGTCGCCGGACTTGGCAGGCGCCGCGATGAGAACCCCGAGCACGGAACCCCCTGTCCGCTTCACGACGACCATGGCATCGACCTTCGCGTTGCCCCCCGGGTGCATCAGCTCCGCGGTGTCACCGATGCCGGTCACCGGACGCACTCCACTACCGGTCTTGGCGACGCCCCCAATGAACCCGTCCTCGACACCGCTGACGTCTGGCAGGACTGCGACCTCCAGCAACACGTGGCCACCGCCACCGCCATAGCGACACTTGAAGATCGGTATACCGCTCGACTCCCTGGACGGCTGTTCCTGCGCTGTCACGTTCTGGGCATGATATGCCGACTCGACGACGCCAGCGGGCAGCAGCGGACAGGCTGCCCTGATGTCCCGCGGCGCGGCCTTCCGCACGGCCGCCCCCGGTGCGGGCACGGCTCGGCCCGCGATAGCGCTTGAGCAGCCCGCCACCGACCCGGCCACCACAGCGAGCACCAGGATTACGAAGCCAACACCCATCCGGTTACGCACCGGATCAGGGTATGTGCTCGCCCTATCGGTCGCCGCACCAACCTCACACGGGTGATGAACTGCGGCAAGTGTCAGGGGGCCAGTCGTTCGATCAGCCAGTCATCGCCGCGGCGGACGAACCGCAGTCGATCGTGCATACGATCGCGACGGCCCTGCCAGAACTCCACCGACTCCGGACGAATCCGCCAACCTCCCCAATGCGGCGGCACCGGCACCCGCTGGGTGTCGGCGAACTGCCGGTTGATCTTGGCGAGGGCGTTGTCCAGCGTGCCTCGATCGGTGACCACCCTGGACTGCGGCGACGCCCATGCGCCGAGCTGCGAACCGCGTGGACGCGAAGCCCAATAGCGTGCTGTCTGCTCCGGGGCGACCCGCTCGACGGTGCCACGCACGTGCGCCTGACGCTGCATCGCGAACCAGGGGAAGGTGGCCGAGGCGTAGGTCGTCTGCGCGAGATCGTGACTCTTCGCCGAGGTGAAGTTCGTATAGAACACGACGCCCCTGCTGTCGATGCCCTTGCACAGCACGGTACGAGAGGACGGCCTGCCGCCGGCGTCCGCGGTGGCAAGGACCATGGCATTGGCTTCCGGCAGCCCGGCCGCTCTGGCATCGTCGAGCCACCGCTCGAGCTGCGCTGCCCAGGTATCGGCCAACTCGGCTTCGTCAAACTCGCCATGTTCATAGGACACGCGCATGGCCGGTAGGCCCAGCGCCAGGTCGGTTTCCGGTTCGGTCGTCGACACTTCGCAACACCCTCCGCCATGCTTCGCTGAGCTGCACTCTCGACGTTACGGCCTCACGTGGCCAGGGGAAACCGTCCAAACGGTGACACCTGCCACCCGATGTTCACCTGCGGGTAGGCCTGTCGTGACACAAGACACCGGCGTCGCCGTTGCACCGGCCAACGGCTAGGTGCAAGGTTACCCAAACTCCACCACAGTCGGGACGCCACGAACATGACTGACTTCAAGCCCGGCCTCGAGGGTGTCACCGCCTTCCAGACCGAGATAGCCGAGCCGGACCGCGACGGCGGAGCGCTGCGCTACCGGGGCGTGAACATCGAGGACCTTGCCGGAAAGATCACCTTTGGCAACGTGTGGGCGTTGCTCGTCGACGGCCGGTTCGGGCCAGGGCTGCCGCCCGCCGAACCGTTCCCGCTGCCGGTGCACTCCGGCGACGTCAGGGTGGATGTGCAGGCAGGGCTGGCCATGCTGGCGCCCATCTGGGGCTACCGGCCGCTGCTCGACATCAGCCACGAGCTGGCTCGTGAGCAGCTCGCGCGGGCGGCGGTGATGGCGCTGTCCTACGTCGCCCAGTCCGCACGCGGGCTGCACCAACCCGCCGTGCCGCAGTCCAGGGTCGACGAGTGCGACACGATCACCGAGCGGTTCATGGTGCGCTGGCGTGGAGATCCGGACCCCGCGCATGTCAAGGCCGTCGACGCCTACTGGGTATCGGCAGCGGAGCACGGCATGAACGCCTCGACCTTTACCGCACGGGTGATCGCTTCGACCGGTGCGGACGTGGCGGCCGCGATGTCAGGTGCGATCGGCGCGATGTCCGGCCCGCTGCACGGTGGCGCACCTGCCAGGGTGCTCCCGATGATCGCCGAGGTGGAGAAGTCGGGCGATGCGCGCAAGGTCGTCCGCGGCATCCTGGACCGCCGGGAGCGGTTGATGGGTTTCGGGCACCGGGTGTACCGCGCCGAGGACCCCCGTGCTCGGGTGCTGCGTAGAACCTGCGAGGAGTTGGGCGCCGAACGATACGAAGTTGCCTCCGCGCTGGAACAGGCCGCGCTCGCGGAGTTGCGGGAGCGCAGGCCGGATCGCGCGATCGCCACCAACGTGGAGTTCTGGGCAGCGGTGGTGCTCGACTTCGCGCAGGTGCCTCCGCACATGATGCCCGCGATGTTCACCTGCGCCAGGACCGCTGGCTGGTGCGCGCACATCTTGGAGCAAAAGCGCACCGGCAGGCTGGTACGTCCCTCCGCGCAGTACGTCGGACCCGATCCGCGCGAGCCACAGGATGTCGACGGTTGGAACGAGATCAAGCAGAGCCGCTGAAAGTGGCTCTTGTTCCAAAGAGTGGAGTGAAAGCCACTTTCAGGGCGGTCAAGTACACAAGAGCCACTTTCAGCGGCACCCGCCCACGTGGCCGGCGGCGGCGCGGTGCTGGAAGACTGGGGTCCCCGGCAACGGCGCCGGGGACAGGTAGCAACCGCCTCCCGCGAAAGGCACCCGTCGAATGAGCGACATCGCGCAGATCCCCGACGAACTCAAACCCGCTGACGGCCGATTCGGCTGCGGCCCGTCCAAGGTGCGTGAAGGACAACTCGCCGCACTCGCCGCCTCCGGCCGCGAGTACCTGGGCACCTCGCACCGCCAGAAGCCGGTGAAATCGCTGGTCGGCAGGGTGCGCTCCGGATTGCGCGAACTCTTCACACTGCCGGAGGGCTACGAGGTCGTACTCGGCGTCGGCGGCACCACCGCATTCTGGGATGCCGCCACCTTCGGGTTGGTGCGGGAGCGTTCCGCGCATCTAACCTACGGCGAGTTCTCGCAGAAGTTCGCGAAGGCCACCGCGGGCGCGCCCTTCCTCGCCGACCCGGTAGTGATCAAGGCCGAGCCGGGCGACGCGCCCGAGCCGCAGGCCGTTGAGGGCGTCGACCTGATCGGCTGGGCCCACAATGAGACCTCAACGGGTGTCGCGGTTCCAGTCTCTCGCCCCCAGGGTTCTGAGGGTTCCCTGATCGCCGTGGACGCCACGTCCGGCGCGGGCGGGCTCCCCGCCAATGCCGAGGACTTCGACGTTTACTACTTCGCGCCGCAGAAGTGCTTCGCATCCGACGGCGGGCTGTGGATCGCATTGATGTCTCCTGCCGCCGTCACCAGGGTTACCGAGATCGGTGAGTCCGATCGCTGGGTGCCGGAGTTCCTTTCGCTGACCACCGCGCTCGACAACTCGCGCAAGGACCAGACATACAACACACCTTCGGTGGCAACCCTCTTTCTGCTGGCCGACCAGATCGAATGGATGCTGGCCAACGGCGGTCTCCCATGGACGACGGCGCGCACCGCGGACTCCTCAAGCCGCCTCTACGAATGGGCCGAGAAAACCTCCTACACCACGCCGTTCGTCAGCGATCCCGCGAAGCGGTCGCAGGTCGTCGGCACCGTCGATTTCACCGATTCGGTCGACGCGGCGGCAGTCGCGAAAACACTGCGCGGCAATGGGATCGTCGACGTGGAGCCGTACCGCAAACTGGGGCGCAACCAGTTGCGTGTCGGGATGTTTCCCGCGATCGACCCCGACGACGTCACCGCGCTCACCCGCTGCGTGGACTGGGTCGTCGAGCGCCAGGGCTGATACACCCGAACGGCGCAAGATCACAGACGGATCTCGTGACACTCGGCGCGCCTGCCACGTCAAGGGGGCGCGCCGACCTACCGTCAGACCTGCCGAGGTGAAGTCAGGGAGGCCGACATGCGGGCGCTACGGGTCATCGGACTCGACGAAAGCGGCAATTTCGTCGTGTGCGAGGACGCCACGCGCCGGGAACGTTTCCAGATCCCAGCGGATGAGCGGCTGCGCGCCGCGGCCCGCGGCGACGTCACCCGGCTAGGTCAGATCGAAATCGAGCTGGAGAGCGCCATGCGGCCGCGAGAGATCCAGACCCGCATCCGTGCGGGCGAGTCCGTCGAGCAGGTCTCCACAGGGGCCGGGATGTCGGTGGAGCGCGTCGAGCGCTATGCCTACCCGGTGCTGTTGGAGCGCTCCCGCACCGCCGAACTCGCGCAGCGCGCACACCCGGTGCGCGAGGACGGTCCTGATGTGCAGACGCTGTCCGAGGTTACGGCTCATGCCTTCGGATTGCGCGGCCAGGACTACGCGGGCGCCGCATGGGATTCCTGGCGCGGCGATGACAGCCGGTGGGTGGTGCAACTGACCTGGCGCGCGGGACGGTCGGAGAACCGCGCGCACTGGGTGTTCGCACCGGGCGCGCACGGCGGGACGGTATCGCCGCTTGACGAGCAGGCTAGCAACCTGATGAACCCGAAGCCCGACCGGCAGCTGCGCACGGTACGCGTGCCGGGAGCCGAGCCCGCTGGCGAGCCGGAATTCCTTGGCCAGGAGGACGACCCACGCCACCAGGTAGGTCTGCTGCCCGCCGCGAGCACCGGCGAGGCAGCGGCCGCCGAAGGCGATTCCGGCACACCGGACACCGCGAACCCGCCTGATACCGTGGCAACGCAGGACAAGCGGGGCAACAAGAGCCACCCGATCGTCCCGTCCTGGGAGGATGTGCTGCTCGGCGTGCGGTCCAACCGGGGTTGACCGAGCGCTCATGTCACTGGGAGCGCGTCGAGCAGGTTGAGGTCCCAGCCTGCGCGCTCGCACCAGTCCTCAGCTTCTTCCCTGCTCAGCTGCACTGCCCCAGTCGCGCGGACGGGACCGATGCTCGTCCAGCCGTCCGGAGCCAGCACGTGCATCCGGCCGTCTCGCAATGCCAGCAACCGACCGTCTGGGTAGGCCATCGTGATGTCGGTGCGCAGGAACCGAACGGAATCCGGCCGTGTCATAGCGCTATGAAACCAGATCCTTCGCGCGGGTACCGAACCGGTCAGGCAAGGCTGAACAGCCAGCCGACCCATCCGACCACCACACCCCCCGCGACTCCCCATGCCACCCAGCGCCACACCGGCAGCCGTCGAGCCAGCAGCACAGACGGCGCCGCCCCTGCCGTGACCACCACGTTGGCCACTAAGGCAAGCCAGCCGGAAGCAGGCGAGAGCGACGAGTCAAGAATCGTCATCACGGCGGCCAGGATCGCCGCACAGAACACCGCGACTGTGACACCGGTTGCCCACGGGGTCGGCTCGGCGGGGGCGGCGGTCGGCTCGCCGGTCACCGCCGGCCGCTGCCCGGTCATCGGGTCGAGGTAGCCAACAGGGGAACCGACAGCGGTGGCCAACCGTCGGGCGAGTTGCTGGCCACGCCGGGTGACCGTGGCCATGGCCGCCCCGTCCGAGTGCGCGCGCGCCACCACTTCCGCGACCTGTGCCCATTCCATCAGCGCGGCGACCAAATCCGCAGGCACCGCGAGTTGCTCGGCGTCAATCACCCCGCGCTCAGGTACTACCAGTACCGGCCGATTACCGTCGAGCCGCAGTTCCACAACCTCCCCTTCCAATGAACGCCTCCCATGGTTATACGTCGAACACGTTCACGGTGTCAGCGCGTAGAAGGCTACGGCCGCAGCGGTCGCGACGTTCAGCGAGTCCACCCCGCCTGTCATCGGGATTCGCAACTTCACATCCGCGGCGCGCAGCGCGTCCTCGCTCAGGCCGTGGCCCTCCGATCCGAGAAGTACCGCAACCTTCCCTCCCGGTACCGCAGCCAGCGGCATCGCGTCGGACATGGGAGTCAACGCGGCGACCGTGAAGCCGCCGCGACGCAGCGCAGCGAGACCCCCGGGCCAACTGTCCATCGCGGCGAAGGGCACCCGCAACACGTGGCCCATCGATACCCGCACGCTGCGCCGGTAGAGGGGGTCGGAGCATCCAGGGCCGAGCAGCACCCCACCGACGCCGAGGGCGGCGGCGTTGCGGAACAGCGCGCCAAGGTTCTCGTGGTCGCCGATACCCTCTAGTACTGCGAGTATCCGGGCCGTCGCGACGATGGCGGCGGGTTCGGGGGCGGCCGCACGATCGGCGACCGCGAGTACGCCGCGGTTGAGGTGGAATCCGATCACATTCGCCATCACCTCGGCCGACGCGACATAGGCAGGCGCGTCCGGCAACTCCGCACGCAACTCCTCGATCCGCCGCCGCACCCCGAGCAACGCGCGCACCGGGTACGCCGAGGCGAGCAGCCTGCGCACCACGACAACGCCCTCCGCGATCACGAGCCCCTTGCCGCCCGGCCGATCCGGCCGCCGGTCCGCGCGCTTGAGGTCGCGAAAATTGTCGACCCTCGGATCGGCCGCGTCGGCAATCTCGACTATCAACGCCACGTCGCGAGTCTGTCACTCCGAGCTGACCCGATCGTTGTGGAGTCGCCATACGTTACATGGCATTGGATGGACACACAGTACCGGTTTGGCCGCTGGTAGCTCGGCGGCCGATGTGCCACGGTTGATAGCAGCCACATATGGGGAAGGTGGAATGGGACTCGCGGTGTCCGAACAGATATATACGCCTTCCGATCGCGAGCGCTACCGGACCAAGGTTCGCCGATGCCTCGAAGCGCTAGCCAGGATGCTTGCGGAACGTAGCTTTTCCTTTCCTCGGCAACAGATGGGGCTGGAGATCGAGCTGAATCTGATCGACTCCGAACTCGCTCCGGCGATGGCGAACGGGGTCGTACTGGAAAAGATTGACGACCCCTGCTTCACCACCGAGCTCGGCCAGCACAACTTGGAGATCAATGTCCGGCCGCGGCCCCTGGCAGGGCACGAGGCACTCGACCTGGAATCCGAGCTGCTGATCATGCTGCGGGCCGCCAACGCCAAAGCCCATGATGCCGGCGCCTCGCTGGTGATGATCGGGATGCTTCCTACCCTGCGAGAGCATCATTTCGACACCAGGTGGCTGTCCCCGGTGCGGCGTTACTCACTGCTCAACGACCAGATCGTGGCGGCGCGCGGCGAGCACATGCTGCTGGATATGGAAGGCGCACCCCTTCCTGGCAGGGCCAAGGAAACGCTGCGCTGCTCGAGCGGCTCGATACTCCCGGAGTCGGCTTGCACATCGGTGCAACTGCACCTTCAGGTGGCACCTGATCATTTCGCGGCGCACTGGAATGCCGCGCAATGCCTCGCAGGCGTGCAGGTCGCGCTGGCAGCGAACTCGCCGTTCCTGCTGGGTAAAGCGCTGTGGCAGGAAACCAGGATCCCGCTCTTCCAACAGGCCACCGATACCAGACCCGAGGAGCTCCGTAATCAGGGCGTCAGACCACGGGTGTGGTTCGGTGAACGATGGGTAACTTCGATCTTCGACCTGTTCGAGGAGAATGTCCGCTACTTCCCCGGCTTACTGCCGGAAACCGACACGGAAGACCCGCTTGATGTGCTGGATTCCGGGCGGGTACCGGAACTGGCGGAACTGCGGCTGCACAACGGGACGGTGTGGCGATGGAACCGTCCGGTCTACGACACCACCGACGGTATTCCGCACTTGCGGGTAGAGAACCGGGTGCTGCCCGCGGGCCCCACAGTGCTCGACATGATGGCCAACGCCGCCTTCTTCTACGGCGCTCAGCGCGCGCTCGCCGAGCAGGAACATCCACTATGGACCCGGATGTCCTTTGCCGCCGCGGAAGCCAACTTCTACGCGGGCGCGAGGTGTGGGATGGACGCCACGCTGTTCTGGCCTGAATTCGGTTGGATCAGCCCTGCCGAACTGGCAGTGCGATCACTGCTTCCGCTGGCGCATGACGGCCTGCGCAGCTGCGGAGTGTCCGACGGCGCCCGCGAGCGCTACCTAGGCGTGATCGAGCAGCGGTGCCTGCGGCGGCAGACCGGTGCGAGCTGGCAACGCGAAACGGTGGTGGCGCTGGAACACCGCGGCACCGACCGGTCGGAAGCGCTCGTGGCGATGCTGCGCCGCTATGTCAGGCTCGCCGATTCGGGCGAACCGGTGCATACCTGGCCGGTGCAACCGGGCTAGGGACAGCCCACACCACAGTTCTGCGGGTGTCCCTGCTGTCCAGGTAGTGAGTAACCCGTATGGTCGTGGTACATGTCAGCGACAGCCACGGAGGACAGCGTGGACGTGACGGGATTGATCCGTCCGAAGACACTGTCCGGTGCGAACCGGGCCATTTGGACGAAATTCGTCAGCGTTACCGGGACACGGCCGATCTCCAGGGCGCTGGTCGCGATCAGTGTGGGCGCAACGCTGGTCGCCACCATGATGATCATCGTGTTGCATTTGCTGCCGGACGAGGGCGGGGTGAACCCGCTGCACGGGATGCTGTCGGATTACGCGCTGCAGCCGGATGGCTGGGTGTTCCGGTTGGCGCTGGTGGTCATGGGCATCGGTTCGGTCCCGCTGTGGGCGGTGCTGGTACGCCACCATGTGCTGCGAGGCTGGCTGCCCATGGTGTTCATGGCGGTGTGGTGTGTCGGGCTCATCGGTATCGCGATCTTCTCCAAGGATCGAGTGGAGACAAATCAGACCATTCACGGCGGTGTCCACCTGTGGGTGACGGTGGCGGCCTGCGGGGCACTGCCGCTTGTCGGGCTCGCGCTCGGGCTACGACACCGCAAGCACCAGAGTTGGCGCCGCTACGCCCGTTCGTCGTTGTGTCTCGCCGTGGCCAACATTCCGTGCCTGCTGCCTTTCGTGATCGCATTCTTCCTGAACGTGATCACGCACAGCGAGCGATTTTCCGGACCAGCGACCGGCCTGATCGAGCGCATCATGGCCATGCTGGACATCGTCTCGCTCATCGTGCTGGGAATCTGGGCCTATGCGGCGGCACATAACCGCGCGGCCGTACTTGTCGCCAAACGCCAGCGCAAGCAGGCATAGCAACCCGCAGCGACGAGTGTGCCCCCGGCTCCGGGACTCAGGAGCCGGGGGCACACTCGCATCACCCGAACTGACTGCCGCTCCCACCACGAAGCGAACAAGACTGAGGTTAGCCTAACCTCAGTCTTCTTGCAACCAACGGGGCGAGGTGGCGACGGGATTCCCCGAGCACGTGCGGTCAGGCGCGCCGGAGCGGCAGAAAGTGGGTCAACCGAGCCCGAGGTACGGCCACCCCGCCACGCCTGGCGAGTACGATCGCGCACACGAGTGCGGACAGCGCCGAGAGCACTCCCCCGATAACGAACGGCGAGCGGCCGCCGAACTCCGCGGCCATCCACCCTGTCAGCGGGCCCCCGACCGGATTGCTCCCCAGGAACACCAGCATGTACAGCCCCATCACCCTGCCCCGCATCTGCGGGCTCACCGACAGCTGCACCGTGGCATTGGCTGCGGTGGTGAACGTCATGGTGAAGATGCCGACGGGGATTAGCATCAGGCCGAACGTCAGGTAGTTCGGCATGATCCCGCAGGCCGCCTCGGAGAGGCCGAACAGCGTGGCGCCTACCAACATCACCCGGAGTCTCGGCCTGCCCCGCGTCGAGCGCCGTGCGGCCAGCACCGCCCCACTGAGCGTGCCGACCGCGAGCAGTGTCGAGAGCAGTCCGTAACCACTCGCGTTGCGGTGAAAGACGTTCGCCGCGGCGTTCGCCAGCGTGGTCATGAAGTTCAGCCCGAACGCGCTGACCGAGAAAACCAGCACCAGCACCACCATGATGTCCGGCCTGCCCAGCACATACCGCAGGCCTTCCGTGAGCTGCCCACGGCTGCGCGCCACCCGCGCGCTAGTGTAGAGCTTCGCCGGATTCATCAGCACCAGCCCGGTGATGACACCGACGAAGCTGCCCGCATTGATCAGGAATACCCAGCCTGTGCCGATCCACGTGATCATCACGCCAGCCACCGCGGGCCCGACGATCCGCGCCAGGTTGAACGTCATCGAGTTCAGCGCGACCGCGTTGGCGACCTGCTTGCGCCCGACCATGTCGACCACGAACGCCTGCCGTATCGGCGCATCGCATGAGGAGAAGCAGCCGAGCAGGAAGCACAGCAGGTAAACGTGCCAGAGCGCGACGACCCCGGCGACATCCAGCAATCCCAGCACCAGGCCGGAGATACCCATTCCGGCCTGCACCACTATCAGCAGCTTGCGCTTGTCGAGCCGATCGGCGAACACGCCTGCCCACGCCGAGAACAGCAGCACCGGAAGGAATTGCAGGGCTGCCGCGACACCGAGCGCGATCGGGCTCTTGCCGGACAGTTCGAGAACCAGCCAGTCCTGCGCAACCCGCTGCATCCAGGTGCCGATGTTGGAAACGACCTGTCCGGAGGCGAACAGCCGGTAGTTGCGCTCCCGCAACGACCCGAACATCTCCAGCCGCGACCGCCCGCGTGCCGCAGGCGGCTCACCGCTTACGCTCCCGCCTGCCGGTGGACGGGCTGCCTGCGGTGTGGGTGGCACTGCGCTCGCGGTCTGCTCGATCCGCTTCTGCTGCTGGCCATCCGTGTGCACCGGCACGCGCTACTGCCCCACCAATCTGTCGATGATCTCTGCCGCCTTGGACAGCCGTTCCCGGTCCTCGTCGCTGAGCTTCCCGAGTTGCTGGTCAAGCCAGCGTTCCCGCACCGAGATGTCCGCGTGGATGTAGTCAACGCCCCGCTCGGTCAACTCGATGATCGCCTGCCTGCCGTCCGACGGGTGCGGCGAGCGGCTGACGTAACCTCGCTCTTCCAGCGTTGCTATCACCCTGGTCATGGAGGGCGGGCGCACCCGCTCTTTCGCGGCAAGCTCACCCGGCGTCATCTGCCCGCACTTGTAGAGGCAGGACAACGCGGAGCCCTGGGTGAGCGAGACGTCGCTGTCGGGCCGCTGTGCACGCAAGCGGCGGTTCAGCCGCACCACCGCCAGCCGCAACCGGCTCGCCAGCGACCGCTCGTCCACGTCCATGAGTAGTTAGCCTACCAAACGAACTATGGACTGCTGAAAGTGGCTCTTGTGTCGTTGAAGTGAACAAGAGCCACTTTCAGCACACTCTTTTACACAAGAGCCACTTTCAGCACAAACCGGGTCAGCGGAGGGCGGCTTGGATCGGGCCGACAGCGAAGTACGCCACGAAGGCGATCGCCACCACCCACATCAGCGGGTGGATGCCACGAGCCTTGCCGGTGCAGGAGCGCAACAGCACGTAGCTGATGAAGCCCACGCCGATGCCGTTGGCGATCGAGTAGGTGAAGGGCATCACGACGATCGTGAGGAACGCGGGCAACGCTACCGAGAAATCACTGAAGTCGATCGAGACGACCTGCTTGATCATCAACGCGCCGACCACCACCAGCGCGGGGGCCGCAGCCTCGATCGGCACACTCTCGTAGAGGGGCGTGAAGAACATGGCGAGACAGAACAGCCCACCGGTCACCAGGTTGGCCAGCCCGGTTCGAGCGCCGTCGGCGATACCCGCGGCCGACTCCACGAACACCGTGTTCGAACTTGCCGAGGCGAAGCCGCCCGCGGCACCGGCGAGCCCCTCGACGAACAGTGCCTTCCCGACATTGGGCAACTGACCGTTCGACCGCAGCAGCCCTGCCTCCTTGCCGAGGCCCGTCATCGTGCCCATCGCGTCGAAGAAATCGGCCAGCACGAGCGTGAAGACCAGCAGTACGACCGTGATCACCGGCAGCCTGCTCCACGCGCCGAAGGAAACGTCGCCGACCAGCGAGAGATCCGGCAAGCTGAAGATGTGCTGCGGCAGTGTCGGATCGCCGAGATTCCAGCCCCTCGGGTTGGTGCCGTTGGACGGGCCGGCATGCACCACCGCCTCCAGCCCGATGGCGAGCACCGTGGAGATCAGCACCCCGATCAGAATGGCGCCACGCACCTTTCGCGCCACCAGTATGCCGGTGATGATCAGCCCGACCACGAACAGCGCGGTCGGCCACGATGCGATTGAACCGTTGATACCAAGCCCCATCGGGACCGTAGTGTGCGCTGAATCGGGTAGCCGCCGCACAAACCCGGCGTCGACGAGCCCGATCAGGCAGATGAACAACCCGATGCCCGCCGCGATCGCGGACTTCAACGCGGGCGGCACCGCGTTGAATACGGCCGTTCGGAAACCGGTGGCGACCAGCAGCACGATCACCAGGCCCTCGATCACCACCAGGCCCATTGCA